>JBHELN010000081.1:0-15429 GCA_046263115.1 Pseudonocardiaceae bacterium
CCCGCGACGTCGGCGAACGTCGTCTTGGGCATGTCCTTGCTCAGCTGTTTGGCCTTCGACTTGCCGAAGTTGAGGACCCGGTTACCGCCGCCCTGGACGTTGTTCATCATCCACAGCAGCAGGAGCAACAGCAGACCCAGCGGGATGAGATAGATCAGCACCTGGAACAGCAGCGACTGCTGGGTGACCTTGGTATCCCAGCCACTGGGAATCTGTGCGTCCCGGAGCGCCTGGGTGATCTGGTCGGTGCTCTGCTCCGGGTACTGGGTCATCACCTTCGTGCCCTGGACGCCCTGGATCGGGTGGTCCAAGGTGAGCCGCAGCCGCTGTTCCTTGTCCTCCAACGTCGCCTGTTTGACGTTGTGGTCGGCGAGCTGCGTCAACGCCTGCGAGGTGGTGACCTGGCTGTACCCCCGGGTGTCATCGAGCAGGAAGCCGAAGGCGTAGTAGAGCAGCAACCCGGCTACCACCCACAACAGCGGGTTGCGGAGTATTTTCTTGCGATCCATTCGGCTACGGCCCTCGGTGGCCTCGACCCTCCTGAGCTACGTGCGCTGGACTAGAGACGGCGCTGGCAGACCGTCACTAGAGACAGCAGAGCACTCCCGTCGCCCCCACCCTACCCGGCGGGCCGGGTCGTCGGTTGGTGGAGGATGAACCGGAGTTCACGCTGCGCCAGCGGCGTAAACGTCCACCACCTCGATCCCCCAGATCGGTGCCCCGTGCCGCACCGGCCTGCCCAGCAGCGTCACCAGCCTTCTGGGCATACACCACGGGCGGATGCTCGGGTAACCGCTAATCGGCTTAGACCTCCGGTGCCAGGGTGCCGATGTAGGGCAGATCACGGTAGCGCTCGTCGTAATCCAAACCGTAGCCGACGACGAACTCCTGGGGGATGTCGAAACCGATGTAGCGCACCGGCACATCGATCTGGATCGCGTCCGGCTTTCGCAACAGGGTGCACACCTCCAAAGTGGCCGGGCGGCGGGTCATCAGGTTGCGCAGCAACCAGGACAGCGTCAGACCCGAGTCAATGATGTCCTCCACCACGAGCACGTGGCAGCCGGCGATGTCGCGATCGAGGTCCTTGAGGATCCGCACCACCCCCGAGGACGAGCTCGACGAGCCGTAAGAGGACACCGCCATGAACTCCAGCTGGACCGGGATGGGCAAGGCCCGGGCGAAGTCGGTCATGAACATCACCGCGCCCTTGAGTACGCCGACGAGCAGCAGGTCACCATTGCTGTGTTCAGCTTGGAAATCGGCGGCGACCTGTTGCGCGAGTTCCGCGATGCGCCGCCGGATCTGCCTTTCGGTGACCAGCACCGAGGCAATATCTCCTGGATACAGCGTGGTGTCGGGCGGCCGCCCGTCACCCGCGCAGGCGCCGTCACAGCTGCGCTGGTCGTAATGGGGGCCATCACCGTGATACATGCAGTCTCCCCCGCCCCCGGGCCAGCTCAAAGGCGCCTGGCAGGCGCACCGCGCCTTGCCCCGACCAGTGGCCGATGAGGTCGTCGGCAGCCCGGAGGTGGGCGTCGGTGAGCTCGGTCACCCCCGCGTTGAGCAACCAGCGGCGCAGCACCCGGCGACGCAGTGCGGCCGGGTGCGGGATAAGGGCCGCGACGTCCAGCTCGCCGGCATCAGGCTGAGCGTTGGAACCCGTTTGCGCGTTGGGGACGACGTCTGTCGACGGGTCCCGCAAGACTGCCAAGAGCAATTCGCCGGCCTGCCCGTCAAGCACGTCGAGATCCTCCCGCAGCTGACCGGCCGTGCGTGCCAGCGCCTGCGCCACCCCGCCGGCCAGGACATCCTCCAGCAACGGCAGCACCTCGGTGCGCAACCGGACCCGCCGGAAACGGGGGTCGGCATTGTGCGGATCGGTCCAGGGGTCCAGGTTTAGGGCGGCACAGGCCGCGGCGGTGACGGCTCGGCGAACTCTGAGCAGTGGCCGGCCCCACGGCGGGTCGAGCTCGCGCATGCCCGCCACCGACCGGGGTCCCGATCCTCGGCCCAGCCCGAGCAGCACCGTCTCTGCCTGGTCGTCCAGGGTGTGACCGAGCAGCACCAGCGCCCCGCCCGGCGCGGCATCCCGCAATGCCTGGTACCGGGCCCGGCGGGCGGCGGCCTCGAGCCCCCCGGAACCGGCGGCGGCGTTCACGGTGACGGGCAACACCTGCACCACCGGGTAGCCCAGTTGCCGTAACTGCCCACCGGTGGTCTGCGCCACCTGCGCCGAGCACGGCTGCAGCTGGTGATCGACAACCAAACCGTGTACTGCCAGTCCCAGCGCAGCGGCACAATGCCCGGTCGCAGCGGCCAGTGCCAGCGAGTCGGCACCACCGGAACACGCCACCGCAATGGTGTCCGCGACCTCGTGATCGACCAGAAAACGGCGGACCGCGGTACGTACCTGGTTGACCGCCGGGGAAAAATCCGGTCTCAGGGAGCCAGGCGATATAGCCACGCCGCCGGATCGGCGATCTCGGTGCGGGTGGGCAGCGTTTCCGGTGAGGTCCACACTGCATTGAACCGGTCCATGCCGACCGCATCCACCACGTACTGGGTGAACGCCGCGCCCTCGGCGTACTGGCGCAGCTTGGCATCGATGCCCAGCACCGCGCGCAGCACCCGCTCGGCGAGGGTGCCGCCCTGCCGCCGGGCAGTGAACCGCTGCCGGATCAGCCGGACCGAGGGCACCACTGACGGTCCGACCGCGTCCATCACATGGTCGGCGTGCCCCTCCAGCAGGGTGGCCAGCGCGATGATCCGGTCCAGTGTTGCGCGCTGCTCGGGGTTTTGCAGCAATGTCAGCATGCCCAGGGCGTCTGATGCCTCCCCACGCCGCGCACCGCGCAGCGCCGACGGCAGCCGCCCGATCATCTTGGCCAGGGTGTCCGGGTCCTCGGTGGCCGCGATGAACGACCGCACCTGGGTGGCGAAATGCTCGCGCAGCCACGGTACGGCGTTGAACTGCAGCCGGTGAGTGGCCTCATGCAGGCAGACCCACATCTGGAACTCGTCAGCCGGGACGTCCAGTGTCTGGCCCACGGTGACGATGTTGGGAGCCACCAGCAGCAACCGCCCCGGGTCTTCCGATGGCCCACCGAAGGGGTCGTATTGCCCGAGCACTCGCGACGCCAGAAACGCCAGCGCGACACCCACCTGCACACCCGCGGTGGTGGACAGCATGCGGCGGGCCCGTCCATCCGGGGTCCGATAGTCGGCGAGCAGCCGGCACAGCCCCTCGCTGGCTGCGTCCACCCAGCCGGGGCGGTCCACGACCTCAGCGGCTGGCGGCGCCTTGCCGTCGTCGAGCCCGGTCAACTCCCGCACGTGCGTCTCGGCAGTGATCGACAGCGCGCGGAGCCGCCGCACCGTCGTCGCCGCCTTCTCAGGCGGTACGGCAGGACCGGCCGGCAGCAGCCGTTGCGCGGTGACCGCGGCTACCGCCCAGTCGATGGGGGCACCGGCTGGACCGGTCCTGGGTGCCTGAGGTGTATCGAGCGCGGGTTGTCCCATAGCACGACGGTAACGCGGCTTAATGGCAGCCGCATGACCTCAGTCCGGCTGCCAGCGCGTCTAACCGTGGCCGAACCGACGCCGGATTGGGGCCGTTGGACAGCAGGGCGAAGACCAACATCCTGCCGTCGCTGTCCAAAACCGTGCCGGCGAGGCTGTTGACGCCGGTCAGAGTGCCGGTTTTGGCTCTGACCCAGCCCCGGCCGCGCGCGGACGCGCCAGAAGGGTCCCGGTAGCGATCGGCCAGCGTGCCGCTGCCGCCGGCCACCGGAAGCCCCACCAGTAGCGGCCGCAGCGCCGCGGTCGGCGCTTGGTTCACCCCATCGGTTGTCTGATTGCCGGTTCCGCCGGCGGTTGCTGACTGGTCCGGGGCGGCGGCTGCGCCCAGCAGTGCAGTGAGCAGCATCGCCGGAACGGCGTCGCTGGTGGACAGGCCGCTGCCGTCGACCAAGGTGGCTCCGCTGACGTCGAAACCGTGGCGCTGCAGCACGGTGAGCACTGCCTGCGATGCTCCGGCGAACGATGGCTGCGCGCCGGTGTTGCGGGCCACCTCCCGGGCGAGCGTCTCGGCGAGCACGTTGTCCGATTCCTGCAGAGCTGCGGTGACCAGATCCTGCACCGGTGGTGAGGAGACGTCGCCGAGCACCGCGGCGCCGGGTGCGGCGCTGCCGAGCGCGACGCTGTCCGGGTCGGCGCCCAGCCGGCGGGCCAACTCGGCCGCCGCAGCGGTCGCGGGCTTCGCGGCTCGCGGCGAGATGTCCTGGTGGGGATCCGCGCGGCCGCCGTCGAGCATCACCGGCTCGATCGGTGCGATATACCCGCCGGCCACGTCGGCCGGCAGCCAGCTCGGCGCCAGTGCGTCGCCGGTGTAGCGGCTGACATCGACCAGCACCCGGCTGATCGGGCCATGCACCGCCGCCCGGACCTGACTGACCAGGTCATCGAGCCGGGCAGCGCCCGGGTAACCGGTCTCGGCGCCCCCGGCCACCCCGGACAGCGTCGGGTCACCGCCGCCGCGCAACACCACAGTGGCGGGATCTGACCCGGCCAGCACGGTGGTGTGGAACCGTTGCTGGTGATCCAGCGCGAGCAGCGCGGCCGACGCGGTGAGCAGCTTGGCGGTCGATCCGGGCACCAGCGCTGAGGCCGGGTTGCGCTGCCAGAGCACGGCGCCGGTTGCTGGGTCGACTACCTGCCCGGAAAGCGTGCCCAGCCCGCCGGCCGCGATCAGCGGGTCGAGGACGGCGCCGACTCCAGCGGGGGTCGGTGCGGGCCCGTCGGCGGTGGCCGGGCGTAGCGCCGGATGCGGCACCACGGGCGCGGGCGGCGGCACGGTCTCGACCGTCGACAGGGTGGCCAGCCGGTGGGTCAACGCGCTGACACCGACTCCCACACCGAGCCCGGCCACTGCCGCGACGAGCAGAACGGCAGCGACGACGACGACCACGGCGACCCGCTTGCCGTAGCGGCCCAGCACCTGCCCCAAGCCACCGAGTCCGCGCATCGCTGCCGTTCCTACCGCACCCCATCGCGTTCGGCGCGCCCGGGGCGAGCTCGGCCGGGTCCATGCAACGGCGGCCCGGCCGCAGCCTGTCGCTGACTTCGGCACTGTTGCTGTCCGGTCGGCGACGAGCCGCCATGATGTCGAACTCAGCGATCGGAGGTCGGTCAACCACTGCGCGAGGCAGGGCGGCAGTTCACACTAGGGGGCGCGGGCGCAGATGCGCTGTGGTTGTCGCGGGAGGGAAGGGGAACGCGCATGGAGTTCGACGTCACGGTCGAGATCCCGCAGGGTCAGCGCAACAAGTACGAGATGGACCACCGGACCCGCCGCATCCGGCTGGACCGCACGCTGTTCACGGCTACCCAGTACCCGGCTGACTACGGCTTCATCGAGGACAGCCTCGGCGAGGACGGTGATCCGCTCGACGCGCTGGTATTGGTGCAAGAGCCCACCTTCCCGGGCTGCCTGATCTGCTGTCGGGCAATCGGCATGTTCCGCATGCGGGACGAGAAGGGCGGGGACGACAAGGTGCTCTGCGTGCCCACCGCGGAACCCCGGATGTCACATCTGAAAGATATCGACGACGTCGACGAGTTCTACAAGCTGGAAATCCAGCATTTCTTCCAGGTGTACAAGGCACTGGAGCCCGGCAAGATCGTCGAGGATGCGCACTGGGTCGGCCGCGCCGAGGCTGAACAGGAGATTCGCAGCTCCTGGCAACGGGCTCGGGACGCCGACGAGGTCAGCGGTGAGCTGAGACCTGATCCTGGGCCCTGACGGGGGCCTTGGGCAGGTCCGGCCGGTCGCACCAGTTGGCCTCGTAGCCGGCGGTGAAACGGTCGATCAAGTCGGCGAACTGCAAGCGTTCGGCGTGCTGCCAGGGTTCGATGATTGCCGCGATCCGTTCATCGCGGCGTTGCCGAGCCCGGTCGAGTAAGGCTGTGCCCGCCTCAGTGATGGCCAGCAGCGAGGCGCGTCCGTCACCTGGATCGGCGCGTCGCTCGACCAATCCCACGCCGACTAGATGGGCGGCCTGCCTGCTGACTGTCGAGGGATCGGAGTGCACCGCGGCGGCGAGCCCGGTGACTCGCGACGGTCCGCCGCAGGCCAGCGTGTGCAGCAGCATGAACGACGGCCGATCGAGGTCATCGCCACGCACCACCGCGGCCCGCTCAATGAGCCGGATCAGCCGGGCCAACCCGGTACCGATCCGGCTGGACACCATGAGGTCGTCGTCCGCCGACGCGGAACCAGGCATCAAATCACCTTCACTGCATGACCCACACAAGTATCTGTATGCAATCAATCCTTCACCGCTTTCGGGGTAGCGGCAAGGAGGTTCACCGGTAGTGCTGACTCGCGGACGGGGGACGAGCAGTGACCACAGCGCCACGCGGGGTCGCAACCTAGCGGAGTCGCACTGCAAGAAGCCGGCCTGGCATATGCCAGGCCGGCTTCGGTTTTGGTGTGATTTCTGGGGTGTGCTCGGCTACCGCAGCGCGCGACCTCGGATGGCACCGAACACGCCGGTGGCCACGAATAGCACCAAACCCACGATCGCCAGCCACAACAAGGCCTTGATGGTGAACCCGACGATGACCAACACCAGCCACAACACCAGCAAGCCGATGATCAAACCCATGACTCCACCACCTTCGACGGTGCCCCCGTAGTCGGGGGCTACTGGTCCATGGAGTTCCCAGCATTGATCGATCCCAAACCCGGCGATTCGGGCGGCGGGCAGCCGCCCAGACCGTTAGAGGAGCGGTTCAGTGGGGTACTCCCAGATTCCGCGCACGGCCCAGGAGGCACCGATGAGCACCGCATCGCCCGCGACCTCTAACCCGGTGCGGAGTCTGATCCCGGCGCGGATCGACCGGTTGCCCTGGTCACCGTTCCACACCCGGATGGTGATCGCGCTAGGGGTGGCATGGATCCTCGATGGTCTCGAGATCACAGTCGCAAGTGCCGTCGGAGACATCCTCAACAAACCCGAGACACTGAACCTGTCATCCACCGAAGTGGGACTTATTGCGACGGTATATCTGGTCGGCGAAGTCGTCGGCGCGCTGGTATTCGGCCGGATGTCCGATAGGCTGGGCCGCCGCAACCTATTTATGATCACGCTGGGTGTCTACCTGGTCGGCAGCGGTCTCACCGCACTGACTCTGGGCAGTGGTACCGCCTGGATTGCCTTTTTGTACGTCACACGATTCATTGCCGGAACCGGTATCGGGGGTGAATACGCCGCAATCAACTCCGCGATCGACGAACTGATCCCGGCGCGCTACCGTGGGAGAGTCGACATTGCGGTCAACGGCACGTACTGGGCAGGCGCAATTCTCGGCACGCTGGGCACGTTTGTGCTGCTCAACGTGCTGACACCCAGCGTAGGTTGGCGGATCGGTTTTCTCATCGGTCCCGTGCTGGGCCTGGTGATCCTGCTGGTGCGGCGCAACTTACCGGAAAGCCCACGGTGGCAGATCATGAACGGCCGCGAGCAAGCCGCCGAGCAATCCATCTCCTACATCGAGCAGGAGGTGGCGCAGTCCGGAAAAACGCTTCCCAAGGTCGACGAGAGCAAAGCGATCGACCTGCGGCCGGCCGATCAGATCGGCTACCTCGCGCTGATCAGAGTACTGTTCCGGGAGTACCCGAGCCGCGCCATACTGGGCGCATCCTTGATGATCAGCCAGTCCTTCCTGTACAACGCGATCTTCTTCACCTACACCCTGGTACTCGGGAAATTCTATGGTGTGCCGGCGACGTCGACATCGCTATTTCTCATCGCCTTTGCGGTAGGCAACTTGCTCGGTCCGCTGACCATCGGGCATTTCTTCGATACGATCGGTCGCAAGCGCATGATCGCCGGCACGTACATCGGTTCCGGAATCATGTTGGCCATCAGCGCGTGGTTGTTCAATGCGGGATTACTCACCGCGATGACCCAGACGATTTCCTGGTGTGTGATCTTCTTCTTCGCCTCAGCCGGTGCTAGCGCTGCATACCTCACGGTCAGCGAGATCTTCCCGCTGGAGGTCCGGGCGAAAGCGATCGCGGTGTTCTTCGCCATCGCGCAGGGCTTCGGGGCGCTGGGTCCGGTCATCTACGGCGCCCTGATCGGCGATGGCACGCAACCGTTCAACCTTTCTCTCGGGTACCTGCTCGGTGCTGCCGTGATGATCGCCGGCGGGTTGGTTGCGGTCGTGTACGGGGTGGCGGCCGAGGGACGGTCGCTGGAAGACATCGCAGCGCCGCTGGCGGCAGCCAGCCGGGCGCGCGCGGGGTCCACTCGGGCTGAAGGCGCGGCGTCACCACTATCAACCTGAGCGGTCGGTGTCGTTACCGACCTGTCCGGTCGATGTCGCTATCGACCTGTCCAGTCGGTGTCGGGGCGACTCAGATCAGCCACCACGCCAACATCAACGCCATGACGATGGTAACGATCACCAAGATCAGTACTCCGGAAAGCATTCGGGCGGGGTTCGACTCGCCTTGTTGCACACCCAGACCACCGACGTCCAGGTGCGCGGTGTCGTAGCTGCCAGTCCGTGGCCGCGGGATGCCGTTGCCCTTGCGGCCCGACCCGGGGGTGAGGTGCGCCGTCATAGCACGGACGCTACGACTCGACTGGTTACCGCTTGGCCCGAGCTGGGTTAGCCGCAGGTAAAAAATCTCGGGCGGGTTAACGCTTCCGGCTGACAATGGTGGTCCTTACCATTCGGGGGTGCCCGGAATGTGGCCGCTCACCGGGCGGGCCGAAGAGTTGAGGGTGATCAGCGGGCTGACCCGGCACCGCGACGGGCCGGTGGGCGTCGTGCTGGCTGGGGCGGCTGGAGTCGGTAAGACCCGGTTGGCCCGAGAGGCGCTGGCGGTAGCCAAGCAGCGTGGGGTGCTGACCCGATGGGCGGTGGGGACCGCCTCTGCGCGCGCGCTGCCGTTAGGTGCTTTCGCGGCGACGCTGGGCGTGGTCGGCCCTGACCCGGCTCGGCTCGTGCGGCAGGCCGGCGATGCGCTGCTCGCCGGTGCCGGCAAGGCTGGCGTCGTCATCGGGGTCGACGACGCGCACCTGCTCGATGAGCTGTCCGCGACGCTGGTCCACCAGCTCGCCCTGCGCAGGGCCGCGAGTGTGGTGCTCACCTTGCGCACCGGGGAGACCGCGCCGGATGCGGTGACCGCGTTATGGAAGGACGGGCACCTGTCGCGGCTGGAACTGCAGCCGTTGTCCCCGGATGAGATCACCACCTTGCTCGAGGCAGCACTGGGCGGCGCAGTTGACTCCGTCGCCGCGCGGCGGCTGTGGTCGATCACCCGCGGCAATGTGCTGTACCTGCGGCAGCTGGTCGACGGTGAGCTTGAGGCGGGCCGGTTACATCAAGTGGCGGGAGTGTGGTTGTGGTCGGGTACGCCGAAGTTGTCGCCCGGGCTGGTGGATCTGCTCTCCACCCGGATCGGCCAGTTACCCGACACGGTGAGGGCGGTCGTCGAGGTGCTGGCTTTCGGCGAGCCGTTGGGGGTGCCACTGCTGGTGGCGCTGACTGATGCGGCAGCGGTGGAGCAGGCCGAGGCCCGGGGTCTGGTCGAGGTGTATCCGGACCGGCGGCGGCTGCAGGCACGGCTGGCCCACCCGCTGTACGGCGAGCTGCAACGGGCCCAGATCGGCACCCTGCGTGCGCGGCGATTGTGCGGGCGACTGGCCAACGCGCTGGCCAGCACCGGTGGCCGCCGGGCCGGTGACACCCTTCGCCGAGCACTGTTGATGGTGGAGTCCGATCTGCCAGCGGATCCGGTGTTGCTCACCAAAGCCGCTGGCCGCGCGACTGAGCTGGGAGACCTCGGGCTGGCCGAAAAGCTCGCCCGGGCGGCAGTAGCCGCCGGCGGTGGTCTCGAGCCGCGGCTGCTGCTGGGCAACGCGCTGCACTGGTCTGGCCCTGACCGTGGGGCCGAGGCCGAAACCGAGCTGGCCGCGGTGGCCGCGATGGCCCGCACCGACGCCGAGCGAGTCCAGGCCGCGATACCGCGGTCGGCCAACCTCATCTACGGGCTGGGCCGTCCCACCGAGTCCGCGGCCATGGTCGACGCCGTGCTGGAAACCGTTTCCGATGACGTCGCCGCGCTGGAACTGTCGGCGATGCGTTCAGCGCTCGATGCCTTCCTCGGCCGCACCGTCCAGGCCGCCGAAGATGCCGCCGCGGTGCTCGCTCACCCGCGTTGCCCGCCGTCCGCGGCGCAGTTGGCGATTTGGGGCCTGGTCGCGGCCTGCGGGTCGCAAGGCCACCTCGACGGGCTTGCCGACAAGGTTCACTGGATCGACACCCGAGCCGATGCATTCGAGACCGGGCTGCACCAGGCGGCCATCATCGGGTCGTCGTGGGTCCATGGGTTGCTGCTGGCCGGCCTGCTGGATACCGCGGAGAAGGCCGCGCGGCGCTACCGCGAGCGCTGCGAAAACACCACCGGATTCGGATATACGACCACGAGCGCGATGTGCGGGGCGGTAGCCGAGGCGCGCGGCAAGGTCCATACCGCAGTGCGGTGGTTCGGCGAGGCCCTTGCTGCCAGCACGCCGGCGTTCGCACTGTCGGTGGACCTGCACGGTGCTCTGGCGATGGCCGGCGACGCGGCCTCCGCACGCGATGCATGGCTGAGGATGATTCCCGCCGCGCAACATCCCGGGTTTGCGCATGTGAAACCGGAGTTGCTGCTCGGTGGCGCGTGGGTGGCCGCCGCCGAGGGCAGCCTGCGTGAGGCCGTCGCGCTGTCCCGGCAAGCAGGTCAGGTGGCCGCGTCGCAACATCAGCCGGCCGTGGAGGTGGTCGCGTTGCACACTGCGGTCTGTTTCGGGGACCGTACGCTCGCCGACCGGCTCGCGGAACTCGCTGGCCAGGTCGACGGGCCGCGCGCGCCGGCCGCGGCCGCGCACGCCGCCGCGCTGGCGGCCGACGACGGCGCCGCGCTGGATGCCGCATCGGTGCAACTCGAGACGATGGGCGCGCTGCTGCTGGCCGCCGACGCCGCAGCCCAGGCCGTCGCCGCGCACGCCCGCCACGGTGAGCGGGGTTCCGCTCACGCCGCCGGCAGCCGCGCGCACCGGCTGGCGCAGGCTTGCGAGGGCGCGCGCACCCCGGCGTTGGCTGCGCTGGCGATGCCGCTGCCGCTCACCGTGCGGGAGCGCGAGATCGTCACCCTGGCCGCTGGGGGATTGTCCAACCGGCAGATCGCCGAGCGGCTGGTCGTGTCGGTCCGTACCGTCGAGGGCCACCTCTACCGGGCCTGCGCCAAGCTCGGCGTCTCGGACCGCAGCGAACTCGCGTCCGTAGTCCAGGGCGACTGAAGGAGCACGTACCGTCCCGCCAATCCAACTAGCTGACTACTCCCATCAGCGCCGTCCGTGGCGCGCGCCCTGGGTGGCGCGGGGCGCGAAGGTGTCAGCAGCCGGACATTTTCCCTGTCGAGCATCCGACAGCGGACCGACGTGGCGGGCTGAAAAGATCCGGTTATCGGACTGGACTTATAGGAAAAGGGGACGGTCCCAATGACCCCCTACCAACGGCCTAAGCGCCGTCCACGCACGTCGAATGGTTACGTCCTGCTCGATCATGCCTGGGCCGAACGTCTCGGCGTGCGGCGCAGCGGTGGCCTATACCGCATCGGGCGGCGGGAGCTCGCTGATCGACTGGCCGCATTGACTGCGGCGAAGCCGCTGGTGGAGCAACTGCAAGCCGGTATTCACGCGCTGGCCCCGAACCAGCCACCAGGTGACGACCTCGTCACCCTCGGAGGTTGCCCGCATGTCGTCGGGTTCTACGAGACAGCAGCTTCCCTCGCGGGCTCGGTGCGGGATTTCTTGGCGCCGGGCCTCCGGGCCAGCGATGCTGCCATCGTGGTCGCCAGCGCATTCCACCGGGCATTGTTCAGTCGCGCCCTGGAGAAAGTGGGCATCGACGTCCGTGCGGCCCAGCGAAGCGGGCGCTACATTGCACTGGACGCGTCCGCAATGTTGTCGACGTTCATGGTGACGTGCCTGCCCGACGCGGCGCGCTTCAGCGCAACCATCGAGAAGCTCATCGACCGAGCGCCACCGGGAACTCGCAATGTTCGAATCTATGGGGAGATGGTCGCGGTGCTATGGGATCAGGGAAATGTCACCGCTGCCATCGAATTAGAGCGGCTCTGGAACGATCTCGCCGTCAAGGATCTATTCTCGCTGTTCTGCGCATACCCGATACGGGCCTTCGATACCGAAGCGGGCGCAGAGCAATTTCGGCAGGTTTGTGCGCAGCATTCGGCAGTGATGCCGCCCGTGGGTTGATTCGCCGGTCAGCGAGCCTGGCGTTCTTGCTATCTGGCGGCGTTGCGGTCCCTAGCTTGGCGTTGACGCAGCAAGTCGAGGGCGGCGTCCGCACCCAGTGATGGGGGTTGTGGCCACCGCCGCCGACCGACCGGGCTAGCAGCTGATTCAGTGTAGGCCTAGGAAATTCCCGTAATGGGGGCGGGGGTTGTAGCCGCAACCGTCGTTGTAGCAGTAGAAGCCACCGTCGTACCGGCGGTAGAAGTAGCCGGTGGGGCGGTAGGGGCCATCGCCACCCCAGTCGTTGCAGCCACAGTCAAAGCCGTCTCCATAGCCGCCACCCTGTGCGAAAATCTGTGCAATCCTCATGCCCGCTCCTTCAATTCGATAGCGGAGCATGGACGCCAGTAATCCCGGACAACCTGCGCAGTACGCATGCGGCTACATAAAAGTGAGCGATCGATTGCGCTGTCAGGCCGGATGTGATCGAATCGTAACGTGCGAGAGCCGGAGAAGTCATCTCACGGCATGGTGCGGGCAGTGCCCCCCGGTATCAACACCGGCAGCTCGTCATCGCACAGTCAGCAATCCCCCCAGGTTGTCCGACTGGCCTCCTTACTCCCCGTGGTCAGGTGCATCTGGACAGTAATCGATACGTCTGATCATTTCAATTATAACTTTCTGTGCACAATACTCCTACTGTGAGTGAACAACGCGTCGGCGGGGCAGCCGCTCAGCATCTCACCGGCACGGTTGAGATCCATGCTCGCCATGGGATGCGTTGAGGTGCCAGTGGTCCCCCGAGGCGGTACATCCCCAGCATCGGGGCGCGGATGCCCGGCCAGACGGCGGGGGTAGGTGCGTCCGTCTGGCCGGGCGGTTCCCGATCCGGACAGTGCGGTGGGAGAGGACTCGTCCGGCCGGGTAGCTGAAACGGCAACTCAATCGTGGACGACGTTTGAGCGCTTCCAACCGTCTACTTCGCCTGCGTTTCCGACGGTGTGACCACCATCGGCACCGCGGCTTGCCGCAGCCCACTCCTCAACACCCTGATGAGCGCGAAAGATCTGCGTAACGGATTCCGGCATCATCGGCGGTTCATGGGTAGCCGAACGCCTCGGCTCCCATCGGCGCGTGCGCGCTGGTCAGGTCACTGGGTGCCGGGGCGGTTATGCCGGCACGGGCATAACCGCGCTGAGTGGCTCGCGATCGAGCAAGGCCAGCTTGATCCAACCATGGCCGCAGGACGTGATGCGGACCATGGGCACATCCATGCCCGCGGCGATGCGGTGCGCTTCGGCTTCGAAGTCATCCACCACCTGGCCGGGCAACATTCGCACCAGCAGCGTCACCGGTGGGCCCGGATCCACCGACTGCACCTGCGGCGCCACCATGACGGGTAGCCTCCCGGCGGTCACTGTGTGGTGCGCAAGATCGGTATTGTCCATCGTGTCGTTCCACTGCCAGACCACCTCGCTGGCCCATCGCGCCAGCTCGTCAGCTTCTCGCCGACGCTGCAGCCAGCGCGGTGTCCACCGGGAACGACGGCGGTCCGACAGTTCGGCGTGCCGACCGACCGGCCTGGTACTCACACCGCTCGAAATGAGCGTCATGACAATTTCCTCCTCTGTGCACTGGAGCGCCGTTGTGTCCATCTGATGCAGTGGATACCCGTCAGAGACTGACGCAAACGACTTGTCAATGATTGTTGACCGTGACGACGCTTCATGAGAGCCAAATCGCAATCACGCCGCCTGGCAAGCCGTTACATACCTGCACTCAAGGCCGCCGAAGTCCAACTGATAGAGTTGGGGCGTGAGGCTTGCGCTAACTGCCTATTAGGGGTACGAGCCACCTCCGCGCTTCGCGTCTCGGACCGGTTAGGGTCAGTTCTGTAAAGCTCCCGACACGGTGTCGGCGAAAGTGAACTGTTCCCTTAGGCCGGTCACATCCAGGGCCCGATTGATCATTCCAGAGTGACATACCAATCGCAGGTGACGGCCTTCCCGGGCAGCGAGTTCGTTTGCTTTGACCAGCACGGACAGACCGGCGGATCCCAGGAATTGCACCCTATCGAGGTCCAGCACAACCAGGGGGACAGCGACCAGCTGGGCGGTCAGGAAGACTGCCAGTTCCGGGGCGGTCAGCGTGTCGATCTCGCCTCCCACGGTGACCACCCGAGCGTCGGGACCGTGCTCGGCCACCTGCAGATCCAGCATGTCGAAGCACAACGGTCCTGCCATGCCCGACATACCCGGTAATAGCGCCATCGCCGGCTCCCTTCCTGCCTCAGTGGCGCCCCAACGGCGACACCTAGCCTTGCCCTTGACCGCCGGCTCCGTAAACCTGACGGTGACCGTGGGGTTGCCGACAGTTACCCAACTCGCTGGCGCGCAAAACCTTGGAGCTACGGCCGACCCTGCGGCCGGATCAACAGAGCCGCCTGCCGCCCACCAGGCACCAACCGTGGACCGCAGCGGCTCGCGGGGGACTGTCTGACTAACGGTGTAACTGGCCGACACGCCGAGCTGTGCTTGGCGGGAAGGACCAGTCGTGACCGAGACGATCGAGCCCATGGCGACTCAGATTGATCAACAGCAACTTGCGGAAGAGCTCGTGGAGCGCGCCCGTGCCGAGGGGGTGGAGTTGGTCGGCGCGGGTGGCCTGCTTGCTCGGTTGACCAAATCGGTGCTCGAGACCGCGCTGGAAGCGGAGATGTCCGAGCACCTGGGCTATGACAAACACGATCCGATGGGCCGCAACGGCGGCAACTCCCGCAACGGCACCCGCACCAAGACGGTGGTCACCGAGATTGGTCCGGTGGATATTGAGGTCCCCCGCGATCGGGACGGCAGTTTCGCACCGGCCATCGTGCGCAAGCGCCAGCGCCGCCTGGATGGCGTGGATGAGATCGTGCTGTCGCTGACTGCCCGCGGGTTGACCACCGGGGAGATCGCGGCGCACTTCGCCCAGGTGTACGGCGCGACGGTGAGCCGCGACACCATCAGTCGGATCACCGACAAGGTCGTCGAGGAGATGACCGAGTGGCGCAACCGGCCGGTCTATGTCGTCCTCGGCGTGACGGTCAACGGGGAGCGCGACATCCTCGGGT
>JBHELN010000082.1:0-2829 GCA_046263115.1 Pseudonocardiaceae bacterium
CCGTCGGGCGACCCGTGTGGGGCAGGGCCACCCGCCGCACCCCGGTGGCCGCCACGGCCTGCCGCACCGCGGGCGTGGAGCAGCCGCGGTCGCCCGTGAACAGATCCGGTGGCCGGCCGAATTGGCGCCGGTGGCGGTCCATGGTAGGGATGACGAGGGGACTGTCGGGTGGCGCGCCATCCAGCACCTGCACCTCGGTGATGATGCCACCCTCGACTTCCCCCAGCCATAGCTTGCGGCCGAACTCGACGGGCCGCCCGGCCTTGTGGCGGGTGATGATCGCGGTGTGCGGCTCCACCAGACTCACCACCTTCTCGGCCGCAGGGACGGATTCGCCGTGCAGCACGCGGCGCTCGGCCTGCGCGATCACCTGGCGTGCCAGCGGCACCACCCGCGCCAAGTCTGCGCCCACACGGCTTGGCGCCCGGGGCGCCGCGCCCATGGCCGCGGTGACGGCCTGCTGGACCCGCTCCGCCTGACGCACGACCTGGCGAGTAACCCGGCACAGCTTGCCGTACGCCGTGCGCTGGCCGTCCTTGGCCGCGTCCCCCGTGCCGCGGGCCAGTCGATGAATGGTTTGCAGGTGCCGCCGGGCGGAGCGGGTGCGGGTACGGAAGACGTCGCGCACCCCGGCCAGCCGGGCGGCCACCGCCGGGCGGGCGCGGCGGATGAGCCGGCCCAGCGTCCGGACGCTGTCGACCAGCAGGCTGGAGTCGGTGGGATGGTGGATGGCGGTTTGCACCACGGTGCTGTCCACCCGCAGCTTGCGCCCGCGTGTCACCTGCATCTGGCGCGCCAGCGCCACCACGTGGTCGAGCAGCGCCTGCAGCGTGGCCGGTTGGACGAGCGCCGCCCACCGCAGCAGGGTGGTGTCATCCGGTACCCGTGCCACGCCCAGGCGGCAGAACTGGCGCAGGATGAGGCTGTCCCCGACGAAGTGCTCGGTCTGGGCGTAGCTCCAGCCGTACAGCCGCTTGACGATCAGCAGGCGCAGCACCACCTCAACCGGGGTGGAGGGGCGACCGGTCCGGACGGTGTGCGGCCAGCGCCGGGCCAAGTCGGCGCGGACGGCCGCAAAGATGCCGACGTCGTCTAGCAGCTGGTCCAGGCGTGCGAGCACGGGTTCGAATTGCATAGCCAAGGCGGGGACGAGGGCGAACAGATCGACGGGCGTGGCACGGTCGCGTAGCATGAGCCTGGGCCTCCGGAACGGATGGGCGGTGACACTTCCATCCTATCCCGAGGCCCGATTTGCTGATGTCCCATCCTCCGCGGTCGTACCATTCATTGGTTTTGCACCGGGCACTAGTGGGTCACGCCGCAAATAGCTGGAACTAGCGGGGCGATGGTGCGAGACTGTGGCGACGGAGGGGAGGGGAGCCATGGCCACGCCGCAGAAGGAATCGTTACGTGACCTGACGGCGGTAGAGCGCGCCGCGTTAGAGCGACTGACGTTCGCGAGCAGCACGCGGGTCGACGCGGTCCGGCGGGCGTGGGCGCTGCTGGAGGTCGCGCGGGGCCAACCGTTCGCCCAGGCGGCCCAGCGGGCGGGCTTTGGGAGCGCGACGACCGTGGCGAACCTGGTGGCGCGCTTCAATCGACAAGGGACGGCGGCCGTGACAATCGCGGCGGGCCGTGGCCGCAAGCCGACCTACGACCCGGCGGCCCGCGCCCAGATCGTGGCCACCGCTCAGCGCCCGCCCGACCGCAAGACGGACGGCACCGGCACCTGGTCGCTCAGCACGCTGGAGCGCGCCCTGCGTCGGGACGCCTTCCCGCGCCTGGGAGCGACAACCATCCGCCGGGTGTTGGAGGACGCGGGCAGTTCCTATCAGCGCACCCGCACGTGGTGCCCGACCGGCACCGCGCAGCGCAAACGCAAGGCGGGGGCGGTGACGGTGGTCGATCCGCGCACGGAAGAAAAAAGGGGATGATTGAGTTGGCCTATCGCGTGGCGGAAGCGGCCGGGGTGCCGGTGTGGTGCCAGGATGAGGCGGGGCCGTACCAGGCCATTCCCCAGCCGGGCGCGAGTTGGCAGCCGGTGGGCCAGCCGGCGCGCCACCCGCACGAATACCTGCGCGGCGGGACGGCGAAGCTCCTGACCCTGTTCCGGCCAGCGACTGGGGAGGTGCGTGCCAAAGGGGTGACGAGCGCCCCCAACACGGTGCTGCACCCATGGCTGCAGGCGGAACTGGCGCAGGTGCTGGCGGCGCTGCCGGAACCGGAGCGGCCGGCGCCGGCCGCGGGGCGGCGCGAGGCGGCGCACTGGGCGACGTGGTTGGGCCACGAACCGCGCGACCCCCTGCCCCCGCTGCGGCTCATCCTGGTGTGGGATAACCTGGCTGGGCATCTGAGTTGGCCAATAGTGCGCTGGCTGCTTGAGCACGGGGTGATGCCGCTGTACACGCCGCTGGGTGGGTCGTGGCTGAACATGGCGGAGTCGGTGCAGCGCATCCTCGTGCCACGGGCGCTGGCCGGGCAGCATCCCCAAACAGCACAGGAGATCATCCAGTGGTTAGAGGAGACCGTCGCGGGCTGGAATGCCGCCCCGACGCCCTTTGTCTGGGATGGCAAACGCCGGCAGCGCCGGCAGCGGGCACGCCGTCGCCGACTCGGCGGCTCTGCGGCCGTTCTGGCTGATCCCCAGTCAATTGCGGCGTGACCCACTAGTGCATTCACCGCCAAGGTATTCATCCATGTCGTATGCTGACGGGTATGCAAAAGCCATTGCTGGTTCGTGCGCTGACAGAAGCCGAGCGTGGCGCGCTGGAGGCGGGGCGGTGCTCGGGCGACGTTGTAACGGTGCGCCGGTGCCAGATCGTGCTGGCA
>JBHELN010000083.1:0-3247 GCA_046263115.1 Pseudonocardiaceae bacterium
CACCCGATCTTCCACGCTGGCTACCGACTGGGCGGCGACCGCGACGAAGACCCGCGCCGCGAGCATGACGGCGTCGACCTCCTCCGGAGTGGGCCGAGGCGCATCCGCGTCGGGTTGCATTGATCCCATACCTGCAGTCTCCCTCCTTTCGGCGACCTCACAGCCAGTCGGCAAGTGTGTTGTAAGTACCACGGGCGGCACCTCTTTTTGAACTGCTCCACAAGTGTGCTTCAGCGCAATCAATGTACTTGAGCAATTTTTGCAGGTAGTGTGGTCCTAGTGATAGGCGATTCGAGGCCGCTGGCCCGGTGATGGACAGATCGTCGGAGGACGAACCGACGGCCGCGCAGACTGTCGCCGATCAACCGGTGCAATGCACCGCCGTAAGGACGCCCCGGCGACGCATGCACGACGCGACAAGCGGGACCGCATCCGTACCGCCAGATGGGACCAGAGCTGACGAGTACGCCCATCTCGTCGCGCTGCACCGGCGCTATGCCCAGTGCGCTCCAGACGACCCTGAACACCAACGGCTGCGCGGGCAGCTGATCAGCGGTTACCTGCGGGTGGCCGAAAACATCGCCCGCCGCTTCGCCGGCCGTGGCGAGCCGCTGGACGACCTGGTCCAGGTCGCCACCGTGGGACTGATCAACGCCGTGGATAGGTACGAACCCGCGCGCGGCTCGGATTTCCTGTCCTTCGCCGTACCGACGATCACCGGAGAGATCCGCTCCTACTTTCGCGACCATAGCTCCGCGACCCGGATACCGCGCCGGCTGCAAGCCGTGCACATCGCGATCAGGCGCGACCTTGCGGAGCTGTCCCAGCAACTCGGGCGGGCACCGCGACCCAGCGAGATCGCTGACCGGTTGGGATTACCGACCTCAGAAGTGATCGAAGGGCTGCAAGCTGCGGAAGCCTACCGATGCATGTCTTTGGACGACCACGCCAGCGGGTGGGCAGCCGGCGGCGAGGTCATCGGCAGCCTGGACCACGCACTGCCAGGATCGATGATCGGGAAACGCTGCGCCCGTTACTGGCCCAACTGCCGTCCCGGGTCCGCACCATCCTCGCGTTGCGGTTCTTCCACCAACTGACCCAGACCCAGATCGCCGAGCAGGTCGGCGTCTCCCAGATGCAGGTCTCGCGAGCGCTCCGCCAAGCCCTGGCATTCCTCCACGAGCGCATGTCCGGCTGACGGCACCCGCAGTGCTACGGCGGCCCACCGGGCTCGTCGGGGCGTTGACCTGCTCGGAGGGCTCCGAGGAGGTTGTCTATGGTCTCGAACTGCGTCTTGATCGCCCGGCGTAGGCGGGCTATCACAATCAAACCCAACCCCCCGACAAGGATGATCACGGATACGCCGATGACGATCACGATCACAATTCCGGTGGTCACGGTGGTGTCCTCCCAGGTCCGATTTCCTCGAGGTCGCCGCCCGGCCCCGGGCTGCCATAGCGCCGATCGAAGCCGCCGAAACGCCACAGCGCCACCGCGCCTCCCCAGACGGCGACGAAGAAGGCGACGATGACGTAGCCGAGCAGCTCGAAGTGATCGGCGAGGCCGGCGTACCCGGAAAGGAACGCGACGCCGGCATGCTCGACGAGCACCGCAGCCAAGTAGACGCTGGAGATGAAACCGGCCACGAAAACCGTAGCCCAGGTAGTCACGATGTTGTAGTAGAGCCGCCGCGCCGGCCGCCGCTGCGACCACGTGTAAGCCAACGACATCAGCAGCCCATCGCAGGTGTCGAAAGCACTCATGCCGGCTGCGAACAGCAGCGGCAGTGACAACGTCGCGACCAAACCGATCCGCCCCGCCTGCGCGGTACTGGCGGACAGCGTCAGCAGGGTGACTTCTGAGGCGGTCTCCAGGCCGAGGCCAAACAGGATGCCCAGCGGGTACATGTGCCACGACGAGCGGATCAGGGAACGGGCTCGGCCACCGAGGATGCGATTGACCAGACCGCGGTTGAGCAGCTGAAGCTCCAGCTGCTTCTCGTCGAGCCGGCCGCGGCGCAGCTCCCGCCACGAGCCGACGATGCCCTTGAGCACCATGGCGTTGAGCACCGCAACCAGGGCCAGGAAGGACATCGCGACGACGGCGGACACCATCCCGCCGACGGCGCGCCATTCATCGAGGCCACTGCTGCTGACCCCGGCGGCGGCGACCGCGACGACCATCGCCAGCACGACGACCACCGAGGAGTGGCCCATCGCGAAGAAGAAGCCGACCCCGACCGGCCGCCGGCCGCGCGCCACCATGAGCCGGGTCGTGTCGTCGATTGCTGCGATGTGGTCGGCGTCGAAGGCATGCCGGATTCCGAGCACGTAGGCCAGCACCCCAGCGCCGGCGAAGGCGCCCGCACCGGCCGGCCCATGGGTCACCGACAGGTACAGCGACCAGCCGAGGACGTGCAGCACCGCGATCACTGCCACGATCACGGACAGCTGCAGTCGCTGCCCCCGGGTCCAGCTACCAAGGGTCGGCGCAATCGTGGACATGTGATCCTTCTGCGGCGCGGTTCGCTGGTCGGCGTCTGCTCGGAGAATACGGACCCCTGGACCATCTTGGGCCGCGCTGAATGAGTAGAGATCCGGCCGCTGGCCGAAAAACCCGCCGGTGTGCCAGCTGCTGGCTGGTCCGATTCGGTGTGGAGTGAAGTGCGCTTATCCGCCGGTGATCGCGTGGACGGCGCTGACCAGACCGAGAGCAGCCATGATCAACGCGGCGGTACGGACGATCCAGATCAGCCGGATCCAGCGCAGCAACTGCCGGCCGCCCAGGATCGCCAGGCCGCCGACCGCCCACAGGCCCAGCGCCGCGCCGACGCCCACCGCGAGCGGATCGTGGTACCGGGCGGCCAGGTTGGCGATGGCGATCTGGGTGAGGTCGCCGAATTCTGCCACGAACAGCACGCCGAAGCTGGTGGCCGCGACCTTCCAGAATCCGCCGCGCTGGGCGGCACGCTCACTGCGGGTCCGGGTCAGTACGGCCATCCCACCATCCGGCGCGCGCTCGTCGTCGGCGGACCCCCGGTCCGGCGCTTGGGTCAGATCCGGCGGCAAGCCGGCCGATTCTTGGTCGTCCTCGTGCTCCTGCCGGCCGCGGCCCAGCATCAGCACTGCGCCGGCCAGGAACAGCACCGCGACGACGGCTTCGACGATCCGGTGCGGCGCCAGACTCAACGCGCTTCCCGCGGCGACGGCGATGACCACGTGCAGCGCGAACGCCGCCGCTACCCCGA
>JBHELN010000084.1:0-7194 GCA_046263115.1 Pseudonocardiaceae bacterium
CATACTCGCTGGGTGATCAGCAGGCAGGGAGCGTGCACCGCGAATACGGGCATCTGGTAGTGCACCGCCAACGCCGCGACGGCAGGGATATCCTGGCTGACCGGATCGCCCCAGACCATCACTTCGACGCCGTCATAGCCGAGCTCGGCGGCCAGCTCGAAGGCCACCGAGATGGATTCCGGCCACACCGACGCGGTGGACAGCGCCACCCGGATCGAGTCGGCCGCAGCCACCGGCTACCGGCTGACGAGCAACAGCGCTGCCGGAGATACCGTGACGAAAAGTCCGACCAGCACTGCGATCACCGTCGTCTGCAGATCCTCGGCACGCCGTACCCGGCGCACTATCCAGACCATTCCTGTGATCAAGCCGAGCGCCACCACCAGCGCGACCACCGGGATCCGCTGCCACAGCCACTCGCAGATCAGCCACAGCGTGGCCCCGCCGACGACGCCGAGGCCGACCTGACTCACCATCGCGGCCCACTCCCACAACGGGGAGCCAGACTCCGCATCCTCGGTGTCTACCTCGGTGGTGGCTGTCCCGTCCTGCTCGGGGATGGCCTGGACGGGCGTATTCAGACCAGCCGGCGCCTGCGCGCGGACTGGCCGGGCCTCGACCGGCTGGTTGATCTTGGCTGGTTGGCTGGCCTTGGTTGGTTGGTTGATCTCGGTTGGTTGGTTGACCTTGGCCTGTTGGTTGACCTTGGCCGATGGCGCGACCTTGACGGGTTGGGTACTGATCGGCGGGGCATTGACCGGCTGCGCGGTGGTTGGACGGCGGCTCGATGAGCTTCCGGGCTGGGTCGACGGGTTGTATCGGGGTAGCTGGTCGGTGATCGGTCCGTCGGTAACCGTGGTGCCGGTAAGCGGCGCACGTCGTGCGACGACCGGCGGGATCACCGGCGGGGTCACCGGCGGGCGTTGCGCCGCTCCCGGCGGTGTAGCCACCGCTGGGGTCCAACTGCGGGCGGTTCGGCCGTTGACGTTCGGCTGTTTCGACGGTCCGTCCGGTGTCAGAAGCGGGGCTGACGGCGGAGTCGTCGACTCCCGACGTGGGCCTCTGTTCGGGTGCGTGATCGGCGGAGCAGCGGTTTGGGTGGGCGTGTCGGGCTCGTCCGCGGCTCGGCGACGCCGTCGCCCAGTGGTGGCCGGAGCCGGCTCGCCATACCGGGCCAGCAGCTCAGCCACGGTGAACTGCGCCCGCTCCTCAGGCTCGCTACTGCGCCTCATCGTTCCTCACCGTGCACCTCGGGCCATCGTGCGTCCAGTCCGTCGAGGTGGGCGGCGGGTCAGCTGCGCCGTCCGGTCAATTCCGTCCAGCCAGTCCAGCCAGTCCAACTTGCGCAAGATGACCCCTTCTCGCAACGCCCACGGGCAGAGATCGATTTCCTCGACGTCCAGCGCGTACATCGTCGCCTGGATAACCAGCGCTCCGGCGACGAGCTGGTGGGCCCGGCTGGCGCTGACTCCCTCTAGCTCGGCTAGGTCATCGGCGCTCATCCGGGAGATGAAAGCGATCACCTGGCGAAGCCCAGCAGCAGTGAGCGTACGGCGAACCCGCGGACCCGCTGATGAGGGGGCGGCACCACTGAGCCGTGCCAGCGACCGGATCGTCTTCGAGGTACCCACCACCCGGTCCGGGACGCCGGCCGCACGCAGCTTACGGGTCGGTTCAACCAGCTGCTCGTCGATATGCTCGCGCAACGCCTCCAGCTCACGGCGGCGCGGCGGGTCGTTGGTCAGCCAAGTTCGGGTGAGCCGGCCGGCGCCCAGCGGCAGGGACACCGCCACGTCGGGCTCCTCGTCCAGCCCCACAGCGATCTCCAACGATCCCCCGCCGATGTCCACCATGAGCAGCCGACCAGCCGACCAGCCACACCACCGGCGCACGGCGAGGAACGTGAGGATGGCCTCTTCCTCGCCGGAAAGGACTTCTAGCGTCACTCCGGTCTCGGCACGCACGCGGTTCAATACAGCACCGACGTTGGAGGCGTCGCGCACCGCTGATGTGGCGAAGGCCATCACATCTTCGCAGCCCATCGCCGAGGCCGAGGCGACGGCATCACGCACGGTGCGGACTAGATGATCGGCTCCCTCACGAGTGATCTTCCCACGGGCGTCCATCTGCTCGGCCAACCTCAGCACCGACTTCTCCGAGGTTTGAGGCAACGGATGAGCGCCGTGGTGCGCGTCCACCACCAGCAGGTGGACGGTGTTGGAACCCACATCCAGCACGCCGAGCCGCATGGGAGGCCAGGCTACGGCAGTGCGGTCAGGTGTCGTACTTGTAGCCAAGGCCACGGACGGTGAGCAGGTGCCTGGGCGAGGAGGGATCTTCTTCGATCTTGGAGCGTAGCCGCTTGACGTGGACGTCAAGCGTTTTGGTGTCACCGACGTAGTCCGCTCCCCACACCCGATCGATGAGCTGGCCCCGGGTGAGTACCCGACCCACGTTGCGCAGCAGATATTCCAGCAGGTCGAATTCTTTGAGCGGCAGCCCTACCTCCTGGCCGGCCACGGTGACGATGTGCCGCTCGACGTCCATCCGTACCGGTCCGGCCTCCAACACCACCGGCCCGACCGTGGCGGCGCTGGACACCGGGCCATCGGGGACCTCGGCGCCGCGGCGCAGCACGGCACGAATCCTGGCGATGAGCTCGCGGGCCGAGTACGGCTTGGTGACGTAGTCGTCGGCGCCCAGCTCCAACCCCACCACCTTGTCGATCTCACTGTCCCGGGCAGTCACCATGATCACCGGGACGGTGGACCGTGAGCGTAGCTGCTTGCACACGTCGGTGCCGCTCATCCCGGGCAGCATCAGATCGAGCAACACGATGTCGGCGCCGTTGCGGTCGAACTCCTCCAACGCCTCGGATCCGGTCGCGGCGACCGCCGGTGAGAAGCCCTCCTTGCGCAGCAGGAAGGCCAGCGGGTCGGCGAAGTCTTCCTCGTCTTCCACGATGAGCACTCTGATCATGGCGACCCTCCCACGTACTCGGGTGTCGGTAATGTGCGTGCTGGATGTTGGGGGTTGTCGGGGTGGGCGGGGATGCGCAGGGTGAACGTGGAGCCGGTGCCGGGTTTGCTCCAGAGGTGGACTTCGCCGCCGTGGTTGGCGGCGACGTGTTTGACGATGGCCAGCCCCAGGCCGGTGCCGCCGGTGGAGCGGGAGCGGGCTTGGTCAATGCGAAAGAAGCGTTCAAAGACGCGTTGTTGATGTTCGGGTTCAATGCCCAGGCCGCGGTCGGTGACGGCAATTTCGACGTAGCCGTCGTCGAGGCGGCGGCTGATGGAGACCGGGGAGCCGGGTGAGGAGTAGGACACTGCGTTATCGAGCAGGTTGGACAGGGCGGTGATCAGCAGGGTGGCGTCGCCGTGGAGGAGCAGGCCGGTGGGGGGGTCGGCGGTGATGCGGATGTTGGCTGATTCGGCGGCCAGCCGGCAGCGGTCCAGGGCTTCGGTGATGACCTGGTCGACGGCGACGGTGGCCAGTTCGGGGAGGCGTTCGGCGCCTTGCAGGCGCGACAGTGCGATCAGTTCGGTGACCAGGGTGCCCAGGCGGTTGGCTTCGTTGAGGATTTTGGTGCCGAAGCGGCGGACTTCGTGGGGGTCGTCGGCGGCGTCCAGGACCGCCTCGGCCAGCAGGGCCATCGCGCCGACGGGGGTTTTGAGTTCGTGGCTGACGTTGGCCACGAAATCGCGCCGGGTGGCCTCCAGACGCACCGCGTCGGATTCGTCGGAGGCGTCGATGACGGTGAATTCATCGCCCAGCGGGCGGACCTCGCCCAGCACCGCGGTGGGTCCGCGCCCGGAGCGGACTCCCCGGTCCAGTGGGGACAGATCGACCAAGACCACCTCACCGGAGGCACGGACCTGCTCGGCGGCCTTGCGTGCCCGCTCATCCGGACGGGAGCCCTGCACCAGGCCCAGCTCTACGGCCGGCGGGTTGGCCAACACCACATCACCCATCCGATCGAGCAACACCACGCCGTTGTGTGAGGAGAGCACAACCCGCTGCACCAGATCGGCGACCGTTGCACCGCCTGGGCGCGGCGGCGCCACCGACCTGCTGGCGCGCCGGCAGACCAGGATGCCCCCCACCAACCCGAGCATCAGCGTGCCGATCGCGAGAGCCACGGCGGCTGCGAAAGTCACACCGCAATCGTAAGCACCCCGGGTGGGTGTATCCCTAGCCTCACCGCACCCCTAGTGACGAGATAGACCCACAATGGGGCGAACTTTCTTCCCTGGTTCACCCTGAGTTCATCCCCAGCGGATGACGCAAGAGCTAGCGACCTTGTTCTGCGACCACGGCGATGGCGTCACGGGCCGCATCGGGATCCAGATACGTCCCGCCGGGGGTGAGCGGCCGCAATCGATCGTCGAGGTCATACCGCAGCGGGATGCCGGTCGGGATATTGAGGCCGACGATGATCTGCGCGTCGATGCGGTCCAGGTGCTTGACCAAAGCCCGCAACGAGTTGCCGTGCGCAGCCACCAGCACGATGCGGCCGGCCCGCAGGTCGGGCACGATAGACGCTTCCCAGTACGGCAGCATTCGGCTGACCACGTCGGCCAGGCACTCGGTCTTGGGTATCTCGACTCCGGCGTACCTCGGGTCCCCGTCCTGGCTGAACTCGCTGCGCGGATCTATCAGCGGTGGCTGGATGTCGTAGGAGCGGCGCCACCGGGCGAACTGCTCATCGCCGTACTCTTGGCGGACCTGTGCCTTGTCCTTGCCTTGCAGCGCGCCGTAGTGGCGCTCGTTGAGCCGCCAGTCGCGGCGCACCGGAATCCAGTGCCGATCCGCAGCATCGAGCGCGAGGTACGCCGTGCTGATCGCGCGGCGCAGTAGCGACGTGTGCACCACGTCCGGAAGCAGCTCGGCCTGGCGCATCAGCTCACCGGATCGGACCGCTTCGCGTTCACCCCGTGCTGACAACGGCACATCCACCCACCCGGTGAACAGGTTCTTGGCATTCCACTCGCTCTCGCCGTGACGGAGCAAGACCAGGGTGCCTAGGCTCATACGCCTAGCCTGCCAGCAGCCCTGCGCGGAAGCCGCCGGTGGTGGTTGATCTGGACTGCCAGTGGAACTGTGCTGGTAGCTCAACTGAGGCCGGTCGTTAAGCTGACAATTGGGTATGAATAGCCCGAATCAATTGGCCCGATCGGGCGCTGGCAGTGACCGCCAGGTTACCCGTAAATTAATCCGCGACGACGGTGTACCGGAACCCCCTGCTGACACCCCCACCGTCGTTGCAGGGAACCGCTGGTCGCCCGCTTCCCCGCCCCCCGGGAAAGGCTGGTTGCACAACGGTTCCCTGCGCAGCGGGGTTTTCTTCAGCAAAATCTAAGCCTGCCATTGGTCTGCCTTGCGGGCCGCGTGCCGACCACCGAAAGTACCCGGCAGCCCGCCCTCGTAAAGGTACTTCGCTTCCTCCGCGACCTCGCGTGTCAGGCACGGCCACGTCGCGGCAACCCCGTTTTCGTCGCGGCAAGCCCAGCAACGACCCTGCGGGTCAGGCACATGCGCGGTCAACGCGCTGCGCCACATGTCCGGCAATTCGGCCAGGATCGCTGCCATGCTCATGTCCATCTACCTCCCAGAGATCGGTGCATCCTACAACCGGCAGTCAAGGCGCACTTCATACCAGTGGCATTCCGGTTCCCGAAGCTGCCGTTCGGGCGATAATGACGCTGCGCCACCAATCGTATACATGATGTGACGATTCACTCGGCTATTCCCGCCGACACCCTAGCCGCCGACTCGCCGCGCATCTCGGGCGCCGGCAGCACCTACGGTTGCTTACCCAGGCAGTGGGGGAACGTGCACGGTCTGTTGTCGCGCCGGCTGTGCTGAGCGTTACTCGACTTGTCCAACCCGTCTGGTGGACCAGCTGCTTCGACCGGCGCTGTAGGCCAATCGGGTAGCGCTGGAAACAACTACCGCGAAGGCCTTGAGATCCGTGTCCTCGGCTGAGAGTGTGTCACCGCTCTCCTCGCCGCTCCCACCGCACTTCCCGGCAGGTGAGCACAAGCCCGCGGTTCGTCCTCCCCCCATCGGACCGCGGCCCGCCAGGATCTCTGGGTGCCCCTCGCTCAGGGATATCCGTTCACGCGGGACACAGTGGCGGGGCGAGTCCGAGTGTGCGACTCCCCCCTCTCCCCCGGACCGCCCCGCCACCAACCTCGGCCGAAGGCGGGTCAACGCACCAGGTGTTCGAATGCAGCAAGGTTGCTCAGGGATTCGCCGCGGGCTGCCCGCCAGGCCCATTCGCGCCGGATCGAGGACGCGAAGCCGATCTCCAACAAGGTGTTGAAATCTCCATCGGCGGCCTCGACCACCTGGCCCAGCACCCGGTCCAGCTCCGGTGCGGTCACCGCGTGATGGGCCAACCTACCGATGAGGTAAATGTCACCGGCCTTGTCTAGGGCGTAGTGCACACCGTAGAGCCGGGCATTGCGGCGCAGCAGCCAGCGATAGACGTCCTCATGGGCCTCGTCGGGACGCCGGCACACAAAAGCCTCCACCAGCAACCCATGTTAGCCGACCAACACTCGGCAGACGGTCTGCAGTTTCTTGCTGCCGGGCAGGGTGATGACGAAGCTGCCGGGCCCACTCTGTTCGTGGTCAAGCCCGGCTTCCACCAACACTGCGGCGACGAGCTGATCCAGCTGCGCCGGACGGCTCACACCGCTACCTCGCGTTCCAGCGCGTCCACCCGGTATGCGGCGGCAGCGTCTACATAGACCTGCAACAGCGCCTGGGTGGTGCGTTCCCAGGAGAACCGCCGGGCATGCGCAACGGCACCGATTGCCAGTAGCTCGCGGCGTTGCGGGTGCAACGCGACAGCGGTGAGCACGTCGGCCCAGTCAACGGGATGGTGGCTGCCCACCAACTGACCGGACACGCCGTCGGCCACCGCAACCGGGAGCCCGCCCACTTCGGCGGCGACGACCGGCGTGCCGCACGCCTGCGCCTCCAGCGCCACCAGGCCGAACGACTCACTGTGGCTGGGCACCGCCACCACGTCAGCAGCGCGGTACACCCCGACTAGCGCAGCGCCACCCTGCGGAGGCGCGAACACCACCTGCTCCCAGATCCCCAGCTCAGCAGCCAGCCGGTGCAACACGGTCGGTTCGGCCAGTCCGTTGCCGGACGGTCCGCCCACCACGAGCACCCGTAACT
>JBHELN010000085.1:0-16554 GCA_046263115.1 Pseudonocardiaceae bacterium
AGCGCAGCCTGTTACCAGCACGGCTACCCGTAGTGCCGGGGCTCGAACTGGCCGCTCACTACATTCCAGCAGGCCGCGGCGGGGTCGGCGGCGATTGGTACGACGTCTTCACGCTTCCCTCTGGCTGGTTGTGCATTGTGATCGGCGACGTGGTGGGCCGCGGTCTGATGGCCGCCGACGTCATGGGCCGGCTGCGCAACGCGCTGCGCTCCTACGCGTTGCTCGGCGGTGACCCAGCCGAGATACTCGGCAGGTTGGACCAGCAGGTTCAGCACTTCGAACCCGAGACGATGGCCACCGTGCTGTTGGCGATGTTCGAGCCGTCGTTCGGGCGGCTCCACCTGTCCTCGGCGGGCCATCCACCACCATTGCTGGCCCTGCACGACCAGCCGGCGGCGATGCTAGACGTTCCCTGCGACCAGCCCATCGGGGTGGTTGGTGGGTTGCGACGCCGCGCGACAGCCATCACGCTGCCACCGGGCGGACTCATCTGTTTCTACACCGACGGCGTGGTTGACAACCGCGGCGTCTCGCTCGACGTCGGACTTGAGCGACTACGGAAGTTGGTCGAAGCGAGCCCGGTGGACGCCTTGTGCCGGAAGGTCGTGGCCCAGCTCGTGGATGTCGAGCTACCCGGCGATGACGCCGCTGTCGTCGCGGTACGCCGCCAGGACAGCGGCGAGGTGGGGCCCTTGGACCTCGTCCTACCGGCGCTGCCGTGGTCGCTGAGGGATATCCGGCTTGCGGTGCGCCGGTGGTTATCGGCAGTCGGCGCCAGCCCGCGTGCGGTTGCCGACCTGCTGGTCGCTATCGGTGAAGCGTGCTCCAATGCCATCGAGCATGCTTACGGACCTGGCGGCGGCAGCGTGACATTGCATGTGGAGCTCCAGTTGCCCGATGTACTCGCTACGATCCGCGATACTGGCCGCTGGCGTGCGCCCCACCGGGAAGACGGAGGACGGGGGACCCAGTTCATGCGCCACTGTTGCGACGATCTGCGTATCGATCACGGCCCGACCGGGACCAATGTGGTCATCCGTCGCCGACTGCGCGCGGCGGCATCTTGATGACCGCGGCACGAGTTGAGAGCAGCTCCGACGGTGGGTCGATGCGCATTCGTCTCAGTGGCGAGATCGATCTGGCGAATGCCGCGGCCGTCGAGGACCAGATCCGTACAGCGCTCACTCCTCAGCCGAGCGCGGTATCGGTCGACCTCACCGACCTGACCTACTTGGACAGTACCGGAATGAGGATCCTGTACGGATTAGCATCTCGCCTACAGGCTTTGCGGATTGTGTTGGAATTCATCGTGCCACTCAGCTCTCCCACTCGCCGATTGATCGAACTGTCGGGCTTCGAATCGATTGCGACGGTCCGACCGGCGCGCTCCTGACTGGTTACCCGCGGGCCACGGCCGCGTCGGGAGCCATGGCATCTACCTCCAAGCAGATGTGCACGCAGTCATGGAGGTCCTCTCCGGCGGCGTTCCCGTTATCGAGGTCGCCGAACGCCTTCTTCTCTGTGAAACGGCCTACTCAGAGGATCGTCCGTCGCTGTGACATCTCCGCGGCTGTAATCACTCTCCAGAGTATGCACCAGCGTACTCCGTGACCACCCGCTTGCCGTTGGCATCCAGTAGTCGCCACAGCCGATACGGCACGAATTGGTCGAAAACGTTAGCTGGCACCGACAGCAGTTCAATCAGCCGTTCATCGTCTGATTGCGTATAGAAGCAGTTCAACCCATCGAACAACGTGCGCACATAGCCAGCCGTGCAGAGGTGGTGCTCCCAAGCTGCGTAGGTAGGCCGCGCAGTTCCCGGAAAAGTGGCCTCGATCACAAACACACGTGGCCGCCATCGCGCCAGATCGAACGACTTCAAAACATCTGCTTCCTTACCCTCGACGTCAATCTTAAGGAAGTCAATCGGTTGCTCAACGTACTGCTCGAGTACTGATTCCAGCTGGACGACCTCCACCTGCTCGGTTACCAACGTCAGGCCCAGGCGTTGATGTTCACGCACTACCTCCTCACTCATCGTGCCCAGCGCCTCCAAGCCTGGATAAGTGATCAACTGCGCACGGCCGGTCTGGGTGCCGACCGCCAGCTCCAAGTTGACGTCACGGGGCCGCTCGGCCGCCAACAGTTGGCAGAAGTGGCGCTGAGGCTCGATGTTGATGCCCGACCAGCCCTTGTCGTAAAAGTGCTTTGTCACAGAGTTTTCAGTGGGATGATACGCGCCGATATCGACGTAGTAGCCGTATTCTCCTCGAAAAGCTCGACGTAGCACGACATCCTCGGCATTTTCTGCATAGGACACCATAAATGGCAGTCTATCGGACACTAGTTCAGCGTATCATCGCGCGAGGGAGGCTGGCGACGTATAAAAAGCACTGGGGCAGCATCTGTTGCCGTTGGTCGAGATAGTCGCGGAGGACCTAGCTAGTCTAGGAGCAGGTGGGGTGACGCGGTTTGCGCACTACTGACGCGCCGTGCGAGCCAGCGGACACTTCCCCACCGAACAGGCTGCGCTCAAGTGCTCTACCTCGTGACCTGCCGGCTGAACTGACCGACCGGACGTGGCCAGCCACAATAGGACGCCCGACGCGTCTATAACCACCGCGACCATGTTCGCAAGACTGTCCCCGCACCAGCCGGAGGAGGTCCACCGTCACAAAGCCTACGGTCACACCATCAACCACCAAACCGGCTGGGCACCGTTACCATCGTCCGAAGCCAAAACGACACCCATCATCTGAACCCAGACAATGTGATCGGGCGCAAGACTGAACTGCGCTCGCACCTTCGTTGCAGGGCGCCGAAGGTCAAAAACGGGCAGCGGAGCGGTCAGCCAGCGCGTAGGTGACCCCAGACGCCACCGCCGTGACAGCGAGCACAGACGGCCAGGCACCGATCTTTTTGGCCAGCGGGTGTGAGCCGCCGAACGCCGCGGCGTACACGCCGACAAGCAAGCCCATCACGCCAGGGCCGGAAGAGCGCAGCCATGAGCGTCCACAGAGAGCTCCGGCGGCGGCGAGGACTGCACCCCCGAGCTCCCGGCGGCCGGTGTAGCGGGCGACGGCGAAGCCGCCGACGAGGCCGGCGGCGACGATAGGGGCAGTAGGAAGCGTGGACATGAGTTGAACGGTACTGGCCTGGTTATCCGTGCGGCGCATTGGCGGGTGGCCGCCGTCAAGGCAGATCTAGTTCCCAACTCGGCAATGCCCTCCTACCGGGACGGGGCCTGCTCAGTCCCGTCGCTGTGTTGCTCGGTTGCGGGCTCGCCTTCACCGCTGGACCAGCGCACGTGGACCTCGTAGCGCTTACTCGTATCTCAGGGCCTCGGCAGGCTGTAGTCGGGCCGCCCGGTTGGCCGGGTAGCCACCAGCGAGGATTCCGATCGCAAGACTGATAGCGAACGAGAGCACTACGGAGGGGATGGACACCGCAGGGGCAAACGTGGCCAAGGTCGGTCCAAAGGAGCGCGCAACGGTGCCCCCGAGGATTGACAAGCTGATCCCCACGAGGACACCAATAAATCCACCAATTCCCGCCAGAACGGTTGATTCGATGAGGAACTGTTGCAGGATAGCGCGGCGAGTCGCGCCGATCGCTTTGCGAATTCCGATCTCACGGGTTCGTTCCGTGACCGAAACGAGCATGATGTTCAGTACCCCAAGACCGCCGACGGCCAGTGAGATTGCGGCGACCGACGCGGTGAACATCGTGAGGACGCGCAGAACCTTGTTTAGGGTATCGAGTCGGCTGCGCAGAGATTGAATCTCGAAGTCCCGCTTCGCCGGGTTCGTAATGCGGTGCCGGTCGCTGAGGATGCGGACTACCTGGTCCTCAGCGGCGGGCACGGCGGCCCTTCCGGTGGCTTGCACGATAATCTGATTGACTTTGTCACCCCCGCCGAAGATGTACCGGCGCGCGGCGGTCAGCGGCATAACCACGGTGTTGTCGCCCGGTTCACCGACGAACTGCATAACTCCGATGACCCTGAACGTCTGGTGGTTGATCCGGATCGTTCGTGTCAGCGCGGCCGCAGGATCATCCTCGAACAGCGTGGTCGCGACAGCCGTACCCAGCACTACCACCCTCGCGGCGGAGCGCACCTGGGCCTCGTCGAAGAACGAACCTGCCTGCAGATACCAATCGTTGACCTCAAGCCAACGTTGGGTGGTGCCGGTGACGGTCGCTCGAAATGCGGTGAGATCTGTTTCGGCCAGGGTTTGGCCGGTGATGGCCGGGATGACGGTGGCGACGTCGGGCGCGATCTGGCGTTGCTGCAATGCTGCCACGTCGGCGTCGACCAGGTCCTTGGGAGCAGCGCCGCCAGGGACATTACTGGCCGAGGGAACAATGACGATCTGGTTGGCCAGTGGTTCGAGGTACCCGTTGATCGCGGTGTGCACCCCATTGCCGATGGCGACCAGCAAGACCACTGCTGCGACTCCGATGATGACTCCGAGCATGGTCAGCGCCGAACGGAGCCGGTGCGTGCGCAGCCCACGCAGCGCGACGCGAACCCCTTCCCCCAGGTTCATTGTCTGACTTTCGCTTAGTGCCCTCCGCCAGGCTCCCCGTTAGGACATCCCCCACATAACCGGTCATCGACGATTTGCACAAGGGCTCAGGTGCTCCGCACGTGTTCGACACGAGTCCAGCCGTCACCTGAAAGAGTGCCGCATACGGCGTGGCAGCTCGACCAGGTCGCGAGCAGCGAGGAGTGTGCCGATGTGGATTTCGACTTGCCCCGCATCCTAGATGCACGGCAGGGATCAGGCTATGAGTTGCATGCCCGGTATCTCAACCCTCAGCTGCCACGGGTCCTACGCGCAATTGGTTTTGACAAGGTGTATAAGGGGGCTGAAGGTGCCTACTTGTACGACTGCGACGGTAATAGGTATCTAGATTTCCTCGCTGGTTTCGGGGCAGCCGGGATCGGACGTAACCATCCGGTAGTACGCCAGGCGCTACGTGATCTACTCGATGCAGAATTAGCCGACCTTGTGCAGTTTGATTGCGCACTGATACCCGGGTTGCTCGCCGAGCGGTTACTCGCTCATGCACCGGGGCTGGAACGAGTATACTTCTGCAATAGCGGGACCGAGGCGGTGGAGGCCGCGTTGAAATTTGCCCGCTGCGCCACAGGGCGACCGCGGGTTCTCTACTGGGATCGTGCTTTCCATGGGCTCACTGCGGGCTCGCTATCGGTTACGGGAATACCAGAGTTCCGTCGCGGGTTCGGCCCGCTGCTACCTGATACGGCCATCCCATTCGGCGATCTCGACGCACTGGAAACGGAGCTGCAACAAGATGATGTTGCCGCGTTCCTCGTCGAGCCGATCCAGGGCAAAGGCGTGCACGTGCCACCGGACGGTTTCTTGCACGCCGCTCAGCAAATGTTACGCGAACACGGTGCACTGTTGATCTGTGATGAAGTGCAGACGGGCATCGGCCGAACCGGTCGGTTTTTCGGCTACCACCACGAGAACCTCGACCCGGACATCATCACGGTAGCAAAGGCACTTTCCGGCGGGTTCGTCGCCGTCGGCGCCACCCTCGCCAAAGGGTGGATTTTCGACCGCGTCTATAATTCGATGGACCGCGTATTAGCGCATGACTCAACGTTCGGAGCCAACGCGGCCGCCATGGCCGCCGGCTTGGCCACCCTCGCAGTGGTTGAGGATGAGGCGCTAGTCGAACGCGCTCGAAGGACAGGGCAGTTGCTCTATGACGGCCTGACCACGTTGATCGAACGCTATGACATGCTTGCCGACGTGCGGGGTCGCGGACTAATGATCGGCCTGGAGTTCACCCGGCCACATTCATGGCAGCCACGTGCCAACTGGACAATGTTGCAAACGATCCGGCAAGGACTATTCGCGCAGACGGTGGTCATGGCCCTGTTCGCCCGCCACCGCATCCTCACCCAGGTAGCCGCCGATCACATGGAAGTAATCAAGCTTCTCCCTCCGTTAATAGCAGGCGAGGCCGAAGTTGAGTGGTTCCTCAACGCGTTCACTGACGTGATGGAGGACGCGCACCGGATAGGCGGACTAATGTGGGACTTCGGTCGCATACTCATCAACCAAGCACGCCTTCGCTGACCACATGGGCTTCATTCTATAGCTGCGTCAGGCGTCGCCAGACTCGACACCCGTTCCTACGGGGCACGCAACGCCGGTGCCTCCTAGTCCACAGTAACCATTTTTATTGCGCTCAAGGTATTGCTGGTGGTAGTCCTCGGCGTAGTAGAAATCGCGCAGGGGTGCGATCTCAGTCGTGATCTGGCCACGGCCGGCGGTGGTGAGTGCCCGCTGGTAGGTGGACCGACTTGCGTCAGCTTCGGCGGCCTGCTCAGCGTCAATGGCGTAGATCGCGGAGCGGTACTGAGTGCCCCGGTCGTTGCCCTGGCGCATGCCCTGGGTCGGGTCGTGACCCTCCCAAAAGACCCGCAGCAACGCCTCGTAGGAGATCTGCGCAGGGTCGAAGACGACCAGGACGACTTCGGTGTGCCCGGTCTGCCCGGAACAGACCTCCTGGTAACTGGGGTTGGGAGTGTGACCCCCGGCGTAGCCGACCGCGGTGGAGTACACCCCGGGGGTCCGCCAGAAGATGCGCTCGGCGCCCCAGAAACAGCCCATCCCGAACACCGCGGTGTGCAGGCCATCCGGGAATGGCGGAACGATGCGGTGGCCGGTCACCGCGTGCCGCTCCACCACAGGCATCGGGATGGCGCGTCCGGGCAGCGCCTCCTCGGCGGTCACCATGCGGGTCTTGTCGCGTCCGAACAGGGCCATACCGCCAGATTACGCCGAGGCGCCGGCGCAGCGGCTTACCGTTCAGCAAGCGCGAGCGGGCGGCTGGGATGGACGGCGTATCGCCAGCGGAGGCCCGCGGCGCGGCAGGTAGCGGCGCGAACGACACAATGACCCGATCGGCAGTTCGAAAAAGACCTAGGCGTGGACTCCGCGTCGCCTGCTGTGCACAATCTGCGCTCGAATCGATGACCTCAGGGAGTGGCCAAGTGACGCCGGACAAGTCGGCCGCCGATGCCGCCGCGGATCTGTTCCAACCGATCGATACCGCACCACGCAAGGCCACCGACCACCCCGCGACATTGCAAGCTCGCACCCCGCGGCCCTGGTCCAAACCGATCATCTGGGGCGCGGTCGTGCTGGGGCTGGTCAGCGTCACGATGGCGTACTCCCTGACCACGCACCCGACCGATCGGGCCGGTCTGGACCAGGTCGCCGCGCCCCAGCCGACGACCGCCGCCACCGCCCTACCCGCCCCACCGGCGCCACTACCCGCGCCGGCGGACACCGCAGAGGCGCTGACCGACCCGCCCGGGCAATCCCGTAGCGGTGGCGGCTTGTTCGACCTGCCCACGCTCAAGGACAGCAACCTGCTACCGCCCGCCATCCAGGACGCCCTGCAGGCCGGTGGGATGACCGAGGGTGTCCTCAAGACCACCACCGTAGGCGGCGACACCATCGGGCTGTTCGCGTTCACCATGCCCGACCAGCAAGCCGCCACGACGGTAGCGCTGAGGATCGCCACCACGCAGCTCGACATTGGCCTCAAGGCGGACGACCAGCGCGCGCTGCAGGGCATCGCAGTGATGGGTAGTGTGCCCGGTTCGGAGTCCACGGCGTACCGGGCGGTTTATGTGCTCTACAACCGGGCGGTCCTGGTCGAGGTATTCGGGTCGAACCGCGACGCGGTGCTGACCATGTTCGATGCGATGCTCCATCAGCAGGTCAGCCACGCGCCACCGACGGTCCGCGTCAGGCATTAGACCGCAGTCTGGATGCAGACTGCGGTTTTTCGGGGGCCTTAAACAGCAGTCTGCATCCAGACTGCTGTTAATTAGGAGGGGAGGCGGCGGCGTCCGGCCAGGCCTAGGTCGGAGCGGTGGTACCAAGCCAGCTCGGTTTCACCCTCCAGCCAGCACAACCGAACCGATTCCCCGTCCAGCTCAGCGGGGAAATCGACGAGAACCGGTGCGAGGCCCTTGAGCTCGATGCCCTGGCCGGAGAACCACTCGAGCATGTGGTCCAGCCGGGCCTGCAGCGCCTTCATCTCAGCGAGGCCGCCGAGCGCCGACGAGCCGAAGCGGCGCAGGTCCACGGACAGCTCGGTGAGATCTGCCCGGACCTCGATCAGCGCATCGACCCGCCGGCGCACCTCGGGCAATAGCATCCGCGCGCCCTGGACATCGAACAATCGGCGATCACTCACGCCGGCAACCGTAGTCGCGCCCGCGGATGCGCCCGTCAGCCGTTGGTGGGCGGCCGCTCCACTAGCTGGCTGAGGTACAACTTCTCGCCCAGCGTCTCCATCAACTCCAGGTTGGTCTCGAGGTAGTCGATGTGCTCCTCCTCGTCCGCGAGGATGTCCTCGAAGATGTTCGCGGTAGTGACGTCACCCTTCTCGCGGCACATCGCGATGCCGGGTCGCAGCCTCGCCACGACCTCCATCTCCACGGCCAAGTCCGCCTCGAACTGCTCTTTCACGGTCTGCCCGATACGCAGCGGCAGCAGTTTCTGATAGTTCGGCAGGCCCTCCAGAAACAGGATGCGCTCGGTAATGCGCTCGGCATGTTTCATCTCGTCGATGGACTCGTGCCGGGTGTGCTCTGCGAGCTTGGTGAACCCCCAGTTGGCCTGCATCTTGGCGTGCAGGAAGTACTGGTTGATGGCGGTCAGTTCGCTGGTGAGTTGCTCGTTGAGTAGTGCGAGAACCTCATCATCGCCGCGCATGAAGTTACAAACCCCCTCTGGGCCTGTGGTGGTCGTGGACGATCACGACCGTACCCATGCCTGGCGGGCTTGTCATTGAAGGTGAGGCTGGCCTGACCAGGGCATATAAAGATCGTTCGAGTCAAAACTCGCGAATCAGGCGCTGCGTTGGAGGGAGTTGCCCAACCCGTCGGCACCGGTGCTGAGCAAGGTAAGGATCTTCCCGACGCAGGTCCCACACCCGGTGCCGGCTTCGCAGCGCTTGACGACATCCTTGACGGTTCGGGCGCCGTCGGCGATGCACCCACGCACCGCAGCCTCGGTCACCGCGCGGCAGATGCAGACGTACATGGCACCGTCGCCCTCGATCGAGTGATTAGGTAAGCCTAAGCACAACAGATCATCGGGCTGGCGTCTAGTCTTTTGCCCCTCCTGACGCCGCAAGGTGGTTGTCGGTCGGCGAGCGGTTCACATCATCCGGCTGCGTCCAGGAGAGCTGAACGCTCAGGTGGGGCGGCGACCGATGCCGCGGACTTCGAAGCCGACCCGGCGCAACACATCCGCGTCGAGCAGGTTACGGGTGTCAATCACGACGCGGCGCTCGACCAACTCGGCGAGCCGGCCCCAGTCCAGCAGCCGGAACTCAGGCCATTCGGTGAGCACCACCAGGGCAGCGGCGCCGGAGGCGACCTTGAGCGGGTCGTCAGTGACCTGCAGGTCGTCAGTCATGCCGGGCACCGCGGCGGACACGCCGGGGTCGTAGCCGATCAGGTCTGCGCCCTCAGCGGCCAGCAACGCGGCCACCGTCAACGCCGGCGAGTCACGCAGGTCATCGGTGCCGGCTTTGAACGTCAGCCCCAGCAGCCCGACGCGTTGCCCCGCCAGCGAGCCGCCGACGGCATCCCGAACCTTGTCGACCATCCGGTACTGCTGGCGAGTATTGGTATCCAGGCTGGCCTGCAGCAACGGAAAATCGAAATCCGCCGCGGCACAGACCTGCAGCAACGCGTGGGTGTCCTTAGGCAGGCACGATCCACCCCATCCGGGGCCCACTTGCAGGAACGCCTGCCCGATCCGCCTGTCGTAGCCAATACCCTCAGTGACGTCCAGCACGTCGGCCCCGGACCGCTCGCACAGCTCCGCGATGGCGTTGACATAAGACAGCTTCATCGCCAGGAAGCAGTTCGCGGCGTATTTGACCATCTCGGCGCTGGCCGCGTCGGTGAGCACAGTCGGCGCGCCCAGCCGGGCATACAGCGCCGCGACCCGCTCAGCGGCGTCCTGCGCGTCGCAGCCCACCACGATCCGATCTGGATTGAGGAAGTCGTGCACCGCCGAACCTTCCCGGAGGAACTCGGGGTTGCTGACCACCGCCACGTCCGGACGGTCCAGTAATTGCGCGGTGCGCGCCGCGGTGCCCACCGGAACGGTCGACTTGTTGACCACGACACAGCCCGGCGGGAGCAATGAGCGCACCTCGGTGGCCACCGCCTCCACTGCCGAAAGATCCGCCCCGCCGCCGTTTCCCATCGGCGTGGGCACGCACAGGAAGACGACCTCAGCCTCGGCTACCGCGGCAGCGGCTCCCACCACGAACTGCAACCGGCCCGCGGCCAAGCCCTCTGCGACGAGCTCGGGAAGCCCCGGCTCCAGGATCGACACCTTTCCCGCAGACAGCCGGGCCACCTTGGCCGGATCCACGTCGGCACACACCACCCGATGCCCCAACGAGGCCAAGCACGCGCCAGTGGTCAAGCCCACATACCCGGAACCGATCACCGCGATGCGCCGCACGAACATGTGTCTCCTCCCCATCACGTTCTGTTGACGTCCATGGTGACATACCGCAACCAGATCTACAGATCACCGGCGTAAGGAACGTCGTTGACTTGCTCCGAGCTCATCCACAACCGCAGCGCGTGAGTGGCCCGGACATCGTCAGAGTTGTAGGTGAGCAGCCGGGCCCGCTGCGCGAGGTCCGGCTCACCGCCGCCCAGCCCGACGGCGTCGGAGTACCAGCGCATGGAGTTCTCGCCGCTGGCCTCCGGATCGTGCCAGGAGAATCCGGCCGCCGGCGCGATCGTCTTGAGGCCCTTGCCGTGCGCGCACAGGAACTCCGCGCTGACCACCCCGTACAGGTCCACCCACTGGTCGGACGTGATGAACTCCTGCACCTGCGCGGTGGTGGGAATGCCGGGTGCGCCGGCGAAGCGTTCTGCTGACGAGAGCATCCAGCGGTTCTCGGCCTGCTCGTTGTAACAGAAGGCGGCGAAGCTGCGGCCGCACTCGGCAGCGTGGCAGCGAACGTCGGTCAGCCAGCGCCAGAACGCCGCGAAGGATCTCGCCTCGTCCGGGGTCGGCACCGGCTCCCAGGTGGCGAACGCTTGATATCCGCGAGGCAACCCGATGTCGGAGCCGGACAGCAGGCAGCCCCACAGGTATGCGCCGGCCTCATCTAAGCTCTCCATGTCCACGTCGACCTCGACGTCGGCTCGAGGCACGGAGATGCGCCGGTTACGCCGCACCAGCGTGAGGTCCCGCTGCCAGGCCCGGGCCAGCAAGACCGCGTCGCGCACCGACGTCCCGGCCATCGGCACCGGCGCCTCGCCGGCAGGGTCCAGCGCAGCAAGCGCGTCTACGGTGGGCACTCCGGCTGCTCGCAGGGCCACAGCGTCCTCCCCGCGCAACACCATGCTGACGTCGCGGGAGGCCCGCAGTGCCGGGCCGCAGGTGGGCCACCACACGCAGGAACGGCATTCGGTGACCCGGGATGGTTGCGCCAGCGGTGGCCCGGCCGTCGCCGCGGCCCGGGCGACGGCCAGCCGATCGGCGAACCGAGCGTCGTACTCGTTCATCGCGGTACGCCCACCTGGCCAGGTGGGAACGTCAAGGTCATGCCAGACCACCACATCGGCCTCAAGCCCGATCACCCCGCCGGTGGCCCGACCGCGGGGGGCCAGGCCGGCGGTCTGCAATAGCCGGACGGCATGGGCCAACCGCAGCTGGTCCCGGGATTGCGGGCGCACCTTGCGGTCCGGATCGACGCGAGCGGCGCGGAGCCTTGGCTGGGTCAGCGGGCTGGTGCGGGCCCCGCCGCCCGGGTCGGTGACCTTGTGCCGCACGACGATCACCGGTAGGTAGCCACCGCGGTGCCGGATCAGCAGGTCCACGCCACCACGCCGGCCGCCGGGGATATCCGTCGGCAGTAGCCCGCCCCAGACCAACGGTGCGGACCGGCGAAGCAAGACCAGCGTGGCAGCGACGCGCTGCTCGGCGGCCAGCTCGGGCGACACCTCAGCCCAGTCAGCGGTGTGGTGCTCAGCCAGGCGGTCGGCGACCCAACGGCGGTGCGCGACGGCGTCGGCGATCCGCCGCTGCGCGGTCGCATCCAAGCCGGCGCGCGGTTCGTCGACTGCCGCGGGATCGTGGTCCAGATGCACGCGCCGGCGGCATCGGGTGACCACAGCTGCGTCGAGCAGTACTGCTAAGTCCACGACGTCACATTATGTCTACCTACCGACAGTGCGGCGCCCCCGCGGTGACCGACCCCCGACATGGAGACGGATCGGGGCGGGGGCTGCGCGGGCGGGTCAGATGGCGCGGCTGGGGACTTGGCCGACGGCGTCGAGGCTGACCAAGGCACGCTCGGTGCGGTGTCGCAGCTCCCGGCGATTGATCCAATTCCGCAGGTAGTACCGGTGATCCTCGGCGAGCATCACCAGCACCGCAAGCGCGTCGGCGAGCTCGTCACGCTGGTCAAGGGGTAGCTGGCGGAGGAGGTCCAGCTGGGCGTCCACCACGCCGTCCAGAAAGTCGGCGTCCTGCGCGATCGCGCGCTGGTGCCGCCAGCTGAACATGTGCCGCCTCGCCACCATGTGCACCGCCTGCCATCGTCCGGTTGCCCGAACCATCGCCAGGCAGGCAGCCGGTGTTAGCGGCGCAGAATACATTCACAGATCCAGTCAGCGATTCCGCAGCCGCGCCCGAGCCAGTAACTCGGGGTCCACCTGCCGGCGGCCGTGCGCATACCGGGTCCGCGCGAAGGGCACCATCATCAGTGGCTGCTCGTCGCCGATGAGGTCGCAATACACCGGCAGGAACCCACGATGGTCCAGGCTCACCAGAAACTCGGCACACAGCAGCCCACGGCCGTCCAGACATCCGGTGCCGTGCCAGGGCAACAGTGTCGAGCCACCGAGGTAAGAGAAACCACTGCATCCGGGTCGAGATGCGACCGTGGCAAGCCGGACGTGCAGCGGGAGCTGCTCGGCGACGCCCACCGCAGCGTCGGCCAAGCAGGCCGCCAGATAGTTCGCGGAGTCCTGCCACGAACAGGACATCACCTCTCGCCGGGCGGCGGCCAGCTCCGGTGACACGTCCGGGGCAGTGAACCGGTCGGGCCAGGCGAGCACCTGGCAGGCCCACTGCCGGCAGTCAGTCCCTGCCCGAGCCGGCACCGGGACCGAGTACACCAACGAGGACACGATTTCCCGAAACGAGGGCACGCCAGCCAGCAGCTCCGCCGGCAACGTCGCGGCCAGCCGTTGGTCGATGAGAGCAGCACTGGTCAGCGCGCGCGGCCTACCGGCCAGCATGGAGATCAGTTCCTTATAGGTACGCCTGAACTTCTCGCGGGTGGTCCACCCTCGCGGACCGAGTACCCGCGCGACGAAACGGGACTGATCACAAAACCGCACCGAGTTGGCCAGCCCGACCAACTGGGCGTAGCGCATGAGCTGGCGCCGGTAGCGGCGCATCTCCGCCCAGCCGCGCGGGCGTGAGTAACCACCGTCATTGAGCACGACCACCCGCAAGCCGGGCGGGTACAGCGCGGTAAAGGCATTGTCGAGCTCTTTCAGCCGAAGCAGCGCACCGAGCTCGGCGAGATCCGGCCACGGGCCAGTGGACTTAAGCCCGTTGTCGTGCTGTTTGAACGGAAATCCGATAGTCAGGATCGTGATCGGCTGCCGGGACTCGACGAAGGGCACCATCTGCGCCAGCGCAGTCTCCAGTGGAAAACACGATCGAGAACCCTTGAGGAACCGGGATCGGGTCAAGATCCGGTGCAGCGCCGTCACCACGTCGGATGGTCGCTGCGGTGGCTGGTGACCCGTCGCCGAGCCTGTGGATGCCGCCAAATAAGCCATGGCGTTGTCGGCCAGTCGCGCCGATGCGGCCTCTGAACTGACACGCAGGGCATCCAGCAGCGTCCCGAGCTCTCGGGCGTCCAACCGGACTGGCCACTGGTCTACCCAACTCGACGTACGCAGCAGATGCAGCGGCAGCGCGCGCAGCGATCGAGCATGCGAGATGGACAGCGCCGGACTGACGATAGGCGTCGGCCAATCGAGGGCTGCCTGCCCCCTGACCGGCGGGGTGAGCGCTCCCGCCACCGATGGGCGGGCCGGCGACACAGAATTGGACAGTAGACGCCCGGCTCGACCAGCGCACTAGTTCAGCGCCGGACGGTCCGCCAACGCTCGAACCGCCTACCCGCCCGCAGGCTGGCCATCCGCCGGTCGAACTCGGCCTGCACGGCCGGCGGCGACTCGGCGCGCGGGAACACCCCGGCGATCAGCTTGAGATCACGGATACCGTGCAGCACCTCGAAGCCGTCCCAGTCCCGGATATCGAAACCGTAAGCCTCGACGAAATCGCGGTGGTGGGCAGCCGGTTTGCCGAGCCGCACGTTGCCCACCACCACCGGGGTCAGGTCCCACTCCGGTGGCCCGACAGCGCACGAGTCGAAGTCACACAGCACCGGGCGCTTCGGCCCGGGTATGACGTTTCCCAAGTGCGCGTCACCATGGAGCACCGCCCTGCGAAGTGGAAATTGCAGCTCGGCCACCGCGGCGGCCAGCTCCGCGCTTCGGCCCAGCAGGAAACTCCGGTCGGCAACGGGCATTGTCAGGGTGTGCCGCACCCGTTTGTCGAAATCGGTGAGTGGATCCCACTGCGGCAAGGCCCGGCACGGCAGCGGCACCGCGTGCACCGCGCGCAGCAGGTTCGCCAGATCGACGCCCCCCGGTCGGGGACCGGCCGGCCGGACTGCCTGCCATACGGTGGCCACGTGCTGGCCCACTCGCACCGGCTGGGGAACACCGGGCAGCAACCGGATTGCCGGCACGTCGTGCTCGGCGAACACCGTCGCCGCCGCCACCGCCAGCTTGGCCCGCGGAATGTATGAGGGCAACGTAACCAGCCGGACCACCACCGGATCCCGGCGGAGTTGGAACACCGCGTTGTTGACGTTGCGCAGCAACCGCGCTCCGGCTGGATCCAGGCCGAGGTCGGCGCACACCGCCCGCAACCCAGCGATGAGCCGCTCGTCACAGCCTAGGGACAGCGCCGTCACGGCCCTCCGTTTCGTTAGACGCTTCGATGCTTCCGGATGAGGTAAGAAAGCTCACGGGAGTCGGGATTGGTGGACCGCCGCGCGGCCTCGATCTCGAGTGGTTTGAGCCGGTCGGTCACCCGCTTTGATTTCACGACCGACGCTGCCAGCAGAGCCTTACGACCGACTTGCACCCCGTGGTCCACATCGCCCTGGCGCAGGTGCGCAGTGGCCAGCATGGTGAGGCTGAAGGCCTGGCTACGGCCCATCATGTCGTCGTAGCGGGCCAACGCCTGGCCGAAGGCGGGAATCGCGACGGCCGCATGGCGCGGGTCGAAGGCGGCCAGTTCGTTGTGCACGGTCCCGATCATGGCGTACATGTCGGTGTCGTTGTAGAACCTCGCCCAGTCCGGCGCCTCGTTCAGGTTCGCCCTGGCCAGCTCGTCCCGGGAGCGGCCGAGCAGCTTCTTGGCCTGCACGTCGTCGCCCATCATCGCGTACGCCCACGCCTCGTTGCCGCACAGCACCGCGACAGCCAACTCCGAGCCGGAGTCCTGCGCGGCGATCTGACCCAGCTGGAACCATTTGAGCGCGTCATTGGGCTCGCCGTGGTGCAGATAGACCCGGCCGATCCGGTACATGATGTTGGACATCAGGCTGGAGTCACCGGACTGCTTGGCGAACTCCAGAGCAGTCGCGAAATGGCTGCGCGAGGAGTCCAGCAACCCGACGTCAAAGGTCGTCCAGCCGGCCAGATTCTGCAGATCGCCCAGCGCTCGGAACAGCCGCAGGCGGACCTGTTCCGCGCCGGATGCGCCCAGCAGGCGCTGCGCCCAGGACAACTGGGCGACGACCGCGTCACGACATGCGCCGCCGCCGAACTGGTAGTCCAGAGCGCGCATGGCTCTGGTGGCTGCCTCAACCTGTTTGACATCCGTCATACCGATGTTGCTCGGCGCAGGTGTCTGGGCTGGGCTGGGCAACCATTGCCCGCGGTCTGCCCCCAGTACTGCGGTGCCGAACATCACGGCAGCTCCGTGCGCCAGGAGCTTCCGGCGCTTCACCGACTCATCCTCCTCAGCCGCCACATCATCGGGGAGTCCGACCATGCTCGTTGCCGTCGCCGGGTCATAGGCCAAGCCCATGTAGCCGCGGGGGATACCCAGGCCGTCGGAGATCCGCGCAAGCACGTCATAGGCCATGACCTGGCGACCCTTGAGGATTTCCGAAACCTCGGACGGGGATTGCCCGGTCAATGCTGCGATGTGCCGTTGCGAGATACCTACCCGCCTAAGCAGGCGGTAAACCGAGCTGATGTCGCGATCTGCCAGCGCGCGCTTCATCTCCGGTTCGTTCCACCGCTCCAGAGATAGCCGGTTGTCGTGCTGACCGGTCGTGTTCATCTCGCCCCCTTGCCGTCCGACGGGCGACGTGTGCAGAGTAGGCATGCTGGTCGTCGCTGGTGAA
>JBHELN010000086.1:0-6703 GCA_046263115.1 Pseudonocardiaceae bacterium
CTCGTCGTAGCGGACCGACAGTTCACCGACCGGCCCGGTCACGATGGGGGCGGCGATCACACTGCCGCCCAGCTGCCAGGATGTGCCGGTCCAATACTCGTAGGCGAAGGTATTCAACAGCTGCTGTTCGGGCACCCGGGCGACATAGGCGTTGCCGAAACGCCCATTCGGTGATCCGAAGGCATAGACGAAGCCGTCCCGGCGCGCAAAAGCGATCATTTGGAATTTATCATCGGAGGCCGCGGTGTTGGGGCGCAACGCAGTGGGAGCGGCTACCCAGCTCTGCCCACCGTCGTCGGAGTAGGCAATGTCGTTGTAGTTCGTGGTCCAATGTCCAGGTTCGCCGAAGTGGCGCATCGACATGTAGGCCAGGTAGTTTCGCCCACCGACATTGACCCCACCAGTCGGAATCTTGGTGATCTCAATGCCGTCCCGCTTGAGCGACGGCAGGAGCTCCTTGGCGTGGTTTGCACGGTCGGTGACGAAGTCGGTGAAGGACATACCGCCGGCCGGATTCCGATCGCTGCTGCGAGCCAGTGTGTTCGAACGCCAATCGACCTCCGCCGGATCCCCGAATCCGGTGCCGGGCCCGCCCCAACCGGATCCGAAGGTGTCACCGAACGCCGCCAGAATCTGCCCTCGATCATCGGCCCACATGATGCCCAGGTCGGTGCCCTTAATCTCATAGCGCGCCTCAGTCGCGTTGATGGACTCAGCGCCAGTGATCACGGCGACCCGCCTAGCCTGGCCTTGCGGCGCCGTTTCAGCCGCTCCCGGTGGGGCCACACCTGCGGTGATCGACGCGACGAGGACCACCAGCGCGATCCCGGCGCCAGCTCGATTGCTGAGCATCGTCTTCCCCCTCACGCAATGAACCTGCATGGGGGTACGCGGGCGAAGACCAGCGCTGCGCAACTGCACAACAGACCCCCGGAAACTCAACGCCCGCCCCAGCCGAGGAGTAACGCCCCATGAGTGGCGATATGAGTCATAGTTCGTATCGCCACTCACCGGGCCTTACCCGCGGCTAGCGTGGGCGAGGTGGGTGCACGAGCGGATGTTGTGGTGATTGGCGGGGGGATTGCCGGAGTCTCGATTGCCTACGAGCTTGCCGCGCACCGCCGAGTCACCTTGCTGGAAAGCGAGAGCAGCCTGGCCACCCACTCCACCGGGCGATCAGCCGCGATGTACGTGCCCGGCCATGGTGGCCCGCTGGTGCGGGCGCTGATCAAGGCGAGCGGTCCGCGGTTCGCCACCCTAGCCGAGGAGCTCAACGCGCCGGCGTTGCTACGCCCCCGTCCGGGCCTGTGGGCCGCCTTCGACGACAAGGGCGTGCAGACGTTACGGAGTCAGCTATCCGACCGGTCCGGTGAGCCGGACGTCCTCGTCGAGTTGTCCCCGGAGCAGGCGGTGGTCCGGTGCCCAGTGCTGCGCCGGGACGTGGTACGCGCCGCGGCGGTCACCGAAACCGTCTGCGACCTCGACGCGATGGCATTGCACCAGGCCTACGTCCAGGGGCTGCACCGGCGTGGCGGCTGCGTGCGGCGGACCGCGCCGGTCACCGGATTGGCTGCGGTATCGGGCGGCTGGCGGGTGCGCTGCGGGTCGGGTGACGTGATCAGCGCTGCTGACGTGGTGGACGCGGCAGGGGCGTGGGCCGATGTCGTGGCCGGGCTGGCCGGGGTGCGGCAGCTGGCTCTGCGCCCACTGCGCCGCACGATTGTCATCGCGCGGGTACCCGATCCGGCGCGCTTGAGCATGCCGAACGCAGACCCGGTGCCGATGGTGGTCGAGGCGCGAGAACGTTGCTACTTCAAACCAGAGGGAGCCAACCTGCTGCTGTCACCCGGTGATGAGACGCCGGTCGAACCAGGGGACGTCCGGCCCGACCCGGTCGATGTGGCTGCCGCGTTGCAGCGCGTCGAGGCCGTCACCGGGCTGGGCCTCACTGGACTGGGTCTCACTGGATTGGGCCTGCGTTCGGTGCAGTCCAGCTGGTCAGGACTGCGCTCGTTCGTCGCCGATCGGGCTCCGGTCATCGGCGCCTGGCCGCAACATCCCGGCTTCCATTTCTTCGCCGGCCAGGGAGGCTCGGGTATCGAAGCGGCCCCGGCGTTGGCGGAACTGGGCGCGGCGATCGTCCTCGGCGGCTCGCCGCCGAGGGACATACCAATCGACCTCGCCGCGCTCGCCCCCACCCGCTTGACCACGTAGCAGCGGCTCCATGGGGTCCATCTCGCCGTTCGCCCGAGGTGCGCGGCTACCCGGCTAGTCGGCCGGAACGGGCTCGGTATGCCGGTATGTCACGCTGATCCGCGGTCCACCGCGAACCATCTTCGGCACAGTGTGCTGCCAATCGTGCTGGCTGCGACCACCCATCACCAGCAGGTCGCCGCCCCGCACGGTGAACCACCGCCCAGCCCCACCCCCGCGCGGTCGCAGCCCGAAGCGCCGTGGACTGCCCAGCGACACGATCGCCACCCGCGGCCGCTCGAGCGTAAAGCGCACTCGATCACCGTGCCAGGCCACGGAGTCGTTGCCGTCGCGGTAGTAATTGGCCCAGATCGAGTCGAAACCGACGCCGTAGCGCTAGGACAGCACGCGGCCGAGATCGTCCAGCGGTGGCGGCGCGTCGGCCACGGTCCACCCGCAGGTCAGCCGGGGCTCGGCGACTCGGTGGTCGTACATCCAGCGCTCACGCCGTTGCCAGGGCGCCGATTCGGCCAGCGTGGTGAACAGGCTGTCCGCCCCGGCGCAGCCAACCGGGCGCCAGATCAACCCACGACTCGGAGTCGAGCTGGAAACGGTGCAGCGTGCCGAACAACGTGTCAGCCATCGGATCACCGAAGCCGAACAGCGACGGCTGAAACGGCACACTCATCGCTCCATTGAACCTCGACGAGTCCGCGACCATGTACCTCAGGCCAGCACCGGTAGCGGCACCCGGAGCCCGTCTGGAACCGGTCGGCGCATGGCATCTTCGATGAGCGGGTCGGATGGTTGCACTCCGAGTTCGCCTTCGACGAACCGGGCGGCCAGCAACGCCCAATCGTGCGCCCGCCGCAGCATCGCATGGCCGTCGCCGAGCACGTCGAAACGGCACACCCGGGCGGTGACCTGCTTGGCGCGCACCGCAAAGCGGAACGACAGCCGTGGATCGGTGGTGCGTTCCCGGTCGCCATGCGCGATGAGCACCGACCGCCCGGTGAGCTGCTGCACCGGCTCACCGTCGGTGGTCCACGGCGCCAACGCACACACTGCGGTCACCGCCGGGTGGTCAGCCACCCGCAGGGCCGCCCGCCCGCCCATGGAATGCCCCAACAGTGCCACCGGCGCGTCCGGGTGCTGCTCGCTCAGCTGCGTCAAGGCCCATCTGGCGTCCTGCACCGGGTGCCGCTCGGGTTCATCCCATCCGCGGAACCGGTACCGCAGGATGCGCACGGACATACCGCGCCCGCCGTCGCGCCGGTGCAGGAACCGAGCGAACGGGACCATCCGCAGGTAGCCCAACTGCGTCCGGCGCCGGACCGTGGTGGGGCTGCGGGCCTGTCCCCCGTGCAAGACCAGCACGATCGACCGGACCCGCGCCGGGTCCATCGGCCAGCGATCCTCGATCCAGGGTGCGGGTTCATCCAAGAGGTCCACCCCCGAGCGGTTCGACCGACGACGCGACGAGCGCTGCTCGGCCGCGAGCCTAGACCTCGCTGCCGAATCCATCGCTCGATCGGGTTACGAGAGGTATTTACCCGACGGCGCCGTCCTCTCTACCTCTGGTTGCCGAAATGGCCCGGCGACCGAAAGGCATCGCACTACCGAGGCCAGGCAGGCATTGTCATGGCGGGGCTGAGGGGAGGTGGGACCGCAAATGGAGGCGCCACGAATGTCCAACACAACCAGACCCCGGAAGGGACGTTCCGGACCCGCTTCAGCCATGTCCGATAACACCGAGGATTTCGACGTGGTGGTGGTCGGCTCAGGGTTCGGTGCGTCGGTCGTCGCCTACCGGCTGGCCAAAGCCGGCCAACGGGTATGCGTGCTCGAACGCGGCCGTCGCTACCCGCCCGGCTCCTTCCCCCGGGACCCTCGGGGGATGGCCGCCAATCTCTGGGATCCGGCTGCCGGATTGCACGGGCTGTTCGACATCTGGGCCTTCAAGGGCATCGAGAGCGTGGTGTCCAGTGGGCTTGGGGGCGGCTCCCTGATCTACGCCAACGTGCTCATCCGCAAGCCCGAACGCTGGTTCGTCGACGAGTCCCTTCCTGGTGGTAAGGGGTACGAACGGTGGCCCATCGACCGGGCCCTGCTCGAGCCGCACTACGACGCTGTCGAAAAGATGCTCGACGCTCAGCCGTATCCCTTCCACGTGGCACCGTATGACCAGACGCCGAAAACGATCGCCATGCGCGACGCCGCAAAAGTGCTGGGGCTTGAGTGGGAGTTGCCGAAGCTTGCGGTCAGCTTCCGAAGCCCGGGACAGGACCCGATCCCGGGCGTGCCGCTCCACGAGGAACGGCCCAACCTCCACGATCTGCCGAGGCAGACCTGCCGCCTGTGCGGCGAATGCGACGCCGGGTGCAACTATGGCGCCAAGAACACTCTTGATTACACCTATCTGTCGCGGGCGAAGGATCACAAGGCCGAGATCCACACCCTTTCCGAGGTCCGCAGCCTCGAGCCATTGGATGGCCCGGGTGGCGGCACATCCGGGTACCGGGTGACCTATGTGACCCACGAGCCCAGCGAGGACCAGACACCCGTGCCGCTGAGCCAACTGCGGACCACCACGGTCAAGGCCCACCGTGTCGTGCTCGGCGCCGGAACCTTCGGGACGACCTACCTCCTGCTTCGCAACCGCAGTGCATTGCCGCTGCTCTCAACGGCACTGGGCACCCGGTTCTCGGGCAACGGCGATCTGCTGACGGCCATCATCAAGGCCCGCCACTGGGTCGGCGGCCAGCCCATGCCACGGCACCTTGATCCGAGCATCGGGCCAGTCATCACCAGTGCCATCCCCCTGCCGGACAGCCACGACGGCACCGGCGCAACGGGCCGTGGATTCTATGTGGAGGACGGTGGCAATCCAGCCTTCCTCGACTGGGTGGCGGAGTCGGCTGGCGCGCTGAGCATGACCGGGCGGACAGCGGCTTTCCTCGCCCGCCGGCTAGTGGCTCATCTGAGAGGCGATCCGCGTAGCCACATCAGCAGCGATGTCTCCAAGTTGCTGGGTCGCGGGCGAGTGTCCGCCAGCGCGATGCCCGTGCTGGCCATGGGCCGGGACATTCCTGATGGCGTGATGCGACTACGCAACGGCGATCTCGCGGTCAGGTGGAATCCCCAGAGCTCCAAGGCGTACTTCGATCGAGTGCAGCAGACGCTGGAAAACATCGCCTCGGCCCTGGAGGGCCGGCTGCTCAACCCGCTGCTGCATTTGTTCAAGCGGGTCATCACCGTGCATGCCCTCGGCGGTGCCCCGATGGCGAGCAACGACCGGGAAGGGGTGATCAACCGGGACGGAGAGGTGTTCCACTATCCGGGGCTGTACGTGGTCGACGGTGCAGCGATGCCGGGCCCGGTGGGCCCCAACCCGTCACTCACCATCGCCGCCTTCGCGGACCACGTCGCAGACGGCATTGTCTCCGCCGCCGAGGGGGCGCCATGACCGCCGCCAGATCCAGGTATCAGCTGAAGTTCACCGAGAAGATGAAGGGTTTTTGCGCCTTCAACGAAACCGACTATCAGCAGGGTTTTCATCGAGGCCTCGCTTCCGGGTCGGCATTAAGGTTCCAACTGACCATCGCAATCGATGACACTTATGCCTTCATCGCCGATCCGAACCATGTCGCTCGGGCTGTCGGGTATGTCCATAGCGACGTTCTCGGCGGCCGGCTTCCGGTCGAACAGGGCGTGTTCAATCTCTTCGTCGATGCTGGTGTAGCCAACGGCGAGCCGGCCCGCCACATGCTTTATCGCCTGTGGTTCAGAGATGCCGTCGGTCACCCCCTGACCCTCACCGGTTTCAAGGACATCAGCCATCCCGATGCCGCCTATGCACAGTTCAGCGATATATGGCGCGAGACCACGACGCTGTATACCAAGATCCTGGCCGGCCATGTCGAGGTCGGGGACGACGACAAGGCTCCGCTCATCAGCGCCGGCATCCTGCACATCCAGCCGCTCGACTTCGCCCACCAGCTGACCACGTTCCGGGTCAAAGGGCCGGGGCTGTCCGGGCGATGGCGCGCCTTGTGCGCGTTCGCCGGCTTGTTCATGGGCCAGCTGTGGGAGGTCTTCCAACCCCGGCTGCCCCGGCGGGGTTCACCACTGAGGAGTTGGCATGCCTGACATTCGCTTCGTCTGCCTTTCTGACGTTCACTTCGGCGCCGAGAACAGCATCCTCAGCTGCCTGCGGAAAGACGACCTCATCGTCGACACGACCACGGCCAGCCCGGTGCTCGACCGGTTGGTGGCGGCGCTGGCGACCCTGATCGAGGCCAACGAGGACAAGACCCACAAGCCCACCCTGATCCTCAACGGCGACATCCTGGAACTGGCTCTGGCCAGCGACAACGTGGCGCTGACGGTTTTCGAGTTGTTCCTCGACCGGATCTTCCCGGCCGATCGGGAAGCCCTGTTCGACGACACAATCCTCTACCAGGTGGGCAACCACGACCATCATCTATGGGAAACCGCCCGGGAGCTGCAG
>JBHELN010000087.1:0-3446 GCA_046263115.1 Pseudonocardiaceae bacterium
GACAACTCCGCCTACGAGTACTGGACCGGCCAGGGCTGGGAACGCGGCACCAGCACGATCGCGACCCCGATCGTGGCGGAGCCGGTCGGGGAGTTGTCCGTCCGCTTCGACAAGACACTCAACAGCTGGGAAATGATGTATCTGGACGAGTCACGCAAGGCCATCGTGTTACGACTCGCTCCGCACCCAACCGGTCCCTGGAGCGCGGAGATACCAGTCGCCACTGGTACCGAGTACCCGGACCTCTACGGCGGATTCCTCAACCCCGACTCGAATGGCACCGACCTGTACTTCACCATGACCCAGTACAAGACCTACAACGTCATGATGATGCACGCGACGTTACCGGCCAGCGTGGTACGTATCGCCAAACACTGAGCAGCCGGCGAGCACCCCCGCGGCGACGGCGGCATGCAGTGCGTCGCGCCAGTGCCGCAGCTCGGGCAGTCCGGCGGCGACCCACCCGGCGGTGTCCAGCACTGAGTTCGCCGGGCGTGGCGCAGGACGGGGGAACGCCTCGGTGCTGCATGGCTGCACCCGCTCTGGATCTGCACCGATCTCGGTGAACACCGCTCTGGCCAGCTCGAACCACGACGTGGACGATGCGTTGGCACAGTGCAACACCCTGGCCGGAACCCGGTCGGCGGACAGCGCGAGCGCGATCAGACCGTCAGCGAGGTCGGCTGTCCACGTCGGGTTGCCATGCTGATCAGCAACCACTCGCACGGTCTGGCGCTCGCCGGCCAGCCGTGCCATGGTGCGCACGAAGTTGGCGCCGCGGGCGCCGTAGAGCCACGCGGTACGCACCACATGGACCGACGCCGCTGAGCCCAGCACCGCGCGCTCCCCCGCCAGCTTGCTTTGGCCATACACGGTGCGCGGCACCGTCGGACCGTCCACCCGGTTGGGCCCGGTGCCCTGCCCCCCGAACACGTAGTCGGTCGAGACGTGCACCAGATGCGCGTGATGGGCCGCGCAAGCGCGGGCGAGATTCTCCGGACCCAGCGCGTTGACGGCGTGCGCCCGCGCTGCGCCTTCTCGCTCGGCGGCGTCCACCGCCGTGTACGCGGCTGCGTTGATCACCACCAGCCGGCCGTCTACGGCCGCAGCGGCGACTTGACCCGACACTGCCGCCAGGTCGGTGACGTCGAGCTCAGCCGAGCCCGGCGCGAGAATCCGGGTGATCCCGGCTCGGGTGGCCGCGAGCACCAGATCCCGGCCGAGCTGGCCCCCAGCGCCGGTGATGAGCAGGGACAGAGCTGGATTCATGCCGCCTTCAGCGGCTCCCACCAGGCCCGATGCTCGGCATACCAGCGCACTGTGTCGGCCAACCCCCGGGCGAAGTCCATCTGTGGGGAGTAACCAAGCTGCGTGCGGATCTTGGTCCAGTCCACCGAATACCGGCGATCATGGGCCTTGCGATCGGCCACTGGCTGCACCTGCGACCAGTCTGCGCCCAGCGCATCCAGCAGCAGGCGGGTGAGTTCGGTGTTGGTCAGCTCGGTGCCGCCGCCGATGTTGTAGATCTCACCAGCGCGACCCCGCTCAAGCACCAGCGCGATACCGCGGCAATGGTCGTCGACGTGCAGCCAGTCCCGCACGTTGAGTCCATCACCGTAGAGCGGCACCGTCAGCCCGTCGAGCAGGTTGGTGATGAACAGCGGGATGACCTTTTCCGGATACTGGTAGGGACCGTAGTTGTTGGAGCAGCGGGTGATCCGCACGTCCATACCATGGGTTCGCGCGTACGCCCGGACCAACAGATCGGCACTCGCCTTGGATGCCGAATAGGGCGAGTTCGGCTCGAGCACGTGGTCTTCACGCCATGAACCCGACTCGATCGATCCGTAGACCTCGTCGGTGGAAATATGGACGAACCGCGACACGCCGGCCTCCAGGGCGGCCTGCAGCAAGATCTGGGTGCCCACCACGTTGGTCAGCACAAACGGATCAGCGCCCAGGATCGAGCGGTCCACATGTGATTCCGCCGCGAAGTGCACCACTGCATCGATGCCGGCCATCAAGTCGGCCACTAGCGACTCGTCGGTGATGTCGCCCTTCATGAAGTGCAACGCCGGATGAGTCGCGACCGGGGCAAGGTTCGCCTCGTTACCGGCATACGTCAGCTTGTCCAACACCACGACCTCAGCGCCGGCCAGCGTCGGTTCCAGCCCCTCCAGAACCCGGCGTACGAATGTGGATCCGATGAATCCGGCGCCGCCGGTGACCAGTAACCGCATCGGCGCATCCTCCTCAGTTCGCTGGCAGTAGGCGACCGACGACGGTCGAGTTTGCCATGGCAACCTGCCCACGGGTTCCCACGTCTGGAGTAGACAGCCGTGCTACGCACAGTTTGAGGTCCAGCCGCGCCACAACTGACACTGCCGCCACACGAGTCGCAGGAGGGCATTCCGTGGACGACAGGCCAGGGCGGTCGGCGAACTCCGGCAGGAGGTCCGATCGATCTGGCTCGCAGCGGCGCGGCGCCGATCGATACCCAGCTCGGCAGACCAGGCCACCACGCAACCGTGCTCCCGGCACCGCATCCAAGCAGAGGCGCCGCGCTGGCGCCCTTTCCCCGCGGCGTCGCCGGTGGGGGCTGCAGCTCGCCAAGGTGGCCGTCGCAATGGCCTCGGCGCTGGTGCTCTGTGTCACAGGCTATGGCTGGACGACGTTTCGGGACCTCCACCAGGGGTTGACCACCGCCGATGTGATCGGCGCGGCACGGCCGGACAAGGCCACCGACATCCTGCTGGTGGGCCTGGACAGCCGGACGGATGCGCACGACAACCCGTTGCCCCGGCAGGTGCTGGCTCAGCTGCGAGCTGGCGACAACGAGGGCGAGCTCACCGACACCATGATCTTGGTGCGCATCCCCAATGACGGGCGACACGCGGTAGCGATCTCCCTGCCCCGGGATCTGTATGTGGAGCTTCCCAACGGGTACGGCAAGCACAAGCTCAACTCCGCCTTCACCCGCGCCAAGAGCGCGACTGCGGAGCGCCTCGTGGCGCAGGGCGCCGATCCGGCGACAGTACGCGCCGAGGCCACCGCCGCCGGCCGAAAGGAGTTACTGGAGGCGGTCAAGGTCCTCACCGGGGTGGGCATCGACCACTACGCGGAGATCAACCTGCTCGGCTTCGCGCTGCTCACCGACGCCGTTGGCGGCGTACCGGTATGCCTGCGGGCACAGGTTCACGACAAGTTCTCCGGCGCGAATTTTCCCGCCGGCCCACAGCTGATCTCCGGACCGGACGCCCTGGCCTTTGTTCGGCAGCGGCATGGATTGCCCCGGGGTGACCTGGACCGTATCGTGCGCCAGCAGGCCTACATGGCTTCACTGGCAGACAAGATCCTCACCGCGGGAACGCTGGCCAACCCCAGCCGGATCCGCCAGCTGATCAACGCCGCCCAGCAGTCGCTGGTTCTCGACGATGGCTTCGATG
>JBHELN010000088.1:0-15559 GCA_046263115.1 Pseudonocardiaceae bacterium
ACGTAGTCGTCCCCGACCTTGGGTGGTCCGTCCGATCCGCCCAGCTGGCTGAAGAAGGCCACCTCCGACGGCACAGCCGCGTTGAGGTCGCCGACGAGGGTACGCATGAGCTCCTCAGGGGTGCACCTGCTACCGCGGATCCGGACCCGGTAGCGCCGGTGCAGCAGCGGCCCAACACCGTCGGCGACGCGCTGGATGGCATTGTCGACCACCTCTGGGGGTAGCTGCGGTGGGTGGTCGGCGATCCCACCGTCCCCCTCCCACCGGTGCAGCACCGTGGTGCGCCAAAGGTACCGCCAGCTGACCAGAACCATGCCGACAGGCCAACGCAGCAGCACCTCGGCGATCCGGCGGGGAGTGAACGCGCGGCGCATCAGCCTCAATCCGTGTCGGTAAGCGCGGGTGATCCGTTCGCCTTGCGGCTTCCGTTGATTACCCTGCGAGGGTTGCGTCAAACGAAGGCGCAAAGCCGGGCGCAGCCTTCGGCATAAAAACACTGTTCCCGGGTACTTGCTAGCCGTGACGATCGGAACAGCGCTGCACCGGGTAGGAACGGTTAGCACAACGTTGCACGCGGCTTCCCTGGGAGCAATCGGTCTGTGTTTGACGCTGTGGATCCGCGCCAAAACCGTCGATCAGGAGGAGCGCGGTAACGCCGAGCGGCGGGCGATTTTTGTCGGGCTCTGGCCACCGATGTTGTGGCTGCTGGGGGACACCGTGCGGGAGTTCGAGAAGACGTAACGGAACCCAGGGAACGGAACCGGTGCGGGAAGCGCTGCTCGGGCATATCGACGTCGCCGCCGCAGTCGACGGGTTACGCCGTCTGAGCGTCAATTACGACGAGGCCGACGCCCCGGTGCCGCATCAGCCGGGAAATTGGCACGTCGATAATCAGCGGGCGCGTATCGGACAGGAGCCGGCCGGTCCACCGGTGCCCGGCGGCGCCTGGGAGGTCGCGTGCCGGCTGGTAAGAGCCTACGAATTCTCCGATCCGGACATCGTAAGGGCGGTTTACCGGCCTTCGGAGGAACTATTCGGACGGAACATGCTGCTCGAAGCCCGCTTCCTGGCGTTTCGGTTTTATGTGGGGGTACGGGTCACCGAGGTGTTGGACGAGACTCGAGACGGCCAGCGGATCTGGGGGTGGGGTTACCAGACTCTCGAAGGGCACCTGGAGCAGGGCAAGTTGGTTTACGAGGTGGTCAAAGACTTGCGATCCGGCGCGGTGGAGCTGCGGATCCGGGCCTACTCCCGCCGCGCGCCGATCCAGAACCCGGTCGTGCGGCTGGGCTTCGCGATGTTCGGCCGGCACACTCAGCTTCGCTTCTACGCCGCGGTCGGGCAGCGGCTACGCGATACGGTGCAGGATATCCTGCGCGGCGCGCAACCACCGACGCCTGCGTTGACCGGCGACGGTTTGGTGGTCGCGCCCTCCGGTGTGCACCACCACCCGCTTGAGCGCTTCACTCTGCACTCCCACCACCCGGGTACATAAGCATTTCCCCGGCTTGACTGGGTACGGATCGGGTAACCCGCCTCCATGCGCCAAGCCGGGTTCTTTCCCTTCCGCTTTGCTACGACCTACCGGTTACCGGCGCTGCTGTTCGGCGTGACGAGCAGCACAGCCGGAGTCTGGGTCGATGAGGCGGCGCTGCGCATCCGGTTCGGTCCATGGCGTTTGCAGACACCGCTGAGCAACGTGGTCGCCACCGTGCACACCGGTCCCTACGCACTGATCAAGACGATGGGTCCAGCTCATTTGTCGTTCGCTGACCGGGGCTTGACATGCGCCACCAACGGCGAACGTGGCCTGTGCATCCGTTTTGCCCGACCGGTTCCCGGCATCGAACCACTCGGGCTGCTACGGCATCCAGCCGTGACCGTAACTGTGGCCGACTGCGACGGTCTCGCCGAGGCGCTCAACCGCTGAATCGCTCAGCTGATCGGCCCTGACCTGAATGCGTCACGGGCAACTGTCACTGACATTACCGGTGTAGCCCCGACGGGATTTGAACCCGCGCTACCGCCTTGAGAGGGCGGCGTCCTAGGCCGCTAGACGACGGGGCCGCGAGAACGCAGAAATTGCAGTTCGCTGGGGTACCAGGACTCGAACCTAGACTAACTGAACCAGAATCAGTCGTGCTGCCAATTACACCATACCCCACCGGATGTCCGTATCCGGGCCCTCCCGTAGGTCCGAACCAGCACCGGCCAAGGATGGTAGTCGACCGCCCGTGCCGGCTTCCACTGGGCTATCGGGTTGTGAGATGCCTGCGGCTCACCTCATGCGTCCGGTGACCAGCGCCGGGAGATCGGCTAACTGACCGATCACCGAGACACCGGCCCCCGGCGGGAGCATGCCGCGCCCTGAGCGGTCCAGCCACACCCCGTGCAGTCCGGCGTCGCGCGCGCCGACGGCGTCGATGTCGAGCCGGTCGCCGACGTGCACAGCCTGGCCAGGACGTACCCCGAGAGCACGGCAGGCCCTACGGAAGATCGCTCGGTGCGGCTTGGCCACCCCGATCTCTCCGGAGATCAGCACTACGTCGAACGCGGATTTCAGGCCCAGCGCATCAAGCTTCGCACGCTGGTGATCTCCAGCCGCGTTGGTGATCGCGGCCAGTCGCAGTCCAAGGTTGCGCAACGCCCGCAGGCACGGCAGCGCATCGTCGAACAGCCGCCAAGACCTCCTGACGGCTGCCCTCCGGCGCTCCTCGCGCCGGTGGACCTCACCATCGCACAGTAATTCACCCCGGCGCGCGAAGAAGTCCTTGGTGCGCTGCCGCAGCATCGGTTCGAAGCCGATCTGTCCGGCCAGGTAACCCGCATAGTGCTGATCTGTCAGCGCGCACCACTCGATCCAGGCGTCATCCGTGCCGAGCAGCTCACGCAGCCCCGCGCGAGTTGACCCCTCATAATCGACCAGCGTCGCGTCCACGTCGAAGCACACGGCGGCGACCTCCGGGCAAACCATCGGTGCAGGGTTCAGCTCCGGCGCAAGAGTCACCCGGTGCACGTTAGATGCCCCCAGCGCGCGCCGACTCTGCTGACCCGGTGAAAACACGTAACGATTCTGCAGGCCAGTCGTCACTGTGCGCGATCACGCAGCGCACTGCGTGGTCGGCCCGCTGAGTTCGCCCAAGCAGGGATCAGTGAGTCGAGAGATTGCCGGTTCGCCTCGGTCACCGGGCACGGGCCTACGGCAGCCGCGGGACTGGCTTTGTGAACAGGAACTGGGATCGGATATCGCCTGAACCTGATCGGCCAGCAGTACCGTTGTCGTCGTGGGTGATGGCGGTCCTAGGATCGCCCAGATGCCGGCCAGCGCAACAGGCCCCGATACGAGCGATGCACTGCAGCTGCTCCGACGGGTCTTCGGCTACGACTCGTTCCGGGGTGCCCAACAGGAGATCATCGACCACGTCACCGGCGGCGGCGATGCGCTGGTGCTCATGCCGACCGGAGGTGGCAAGTCGCTGTGCTACCAGATTCCCGCGCTGGTGCGCCCCGGGGTCGGCGTCGTCATCTCGCCGTTGATCGCACTGATGCAGGACCAGGTCGATGCGCTGCGCGCCCTCGGGGTCCGGGCCGGGTTTCTCAATTCCACCCAGGATCCCGCCCAACGCCACCAGGTCGAGTCGGCGTTCTTGGCGGGCCAACTGGACCTGCTCTACCTGGCCCCGGAACGCCTGCGCGTCGAGTCGACCGGCAGCCTGCTGGACCGGGGCACGATCTCCCTGTTCGCCATCGACGAGGCGCACTGCGTGTCCCAATGGGGACACGATTTCCGCCCCGACTACCTGGCCTTGTCCGCCCTGCACGGTCGGTGGCCCACCGTGCCCCGCATCGCGCTGACCGCGACAGCCACCAAGGCCACGCACGCCGAGATCGCGGCCCGGCTCAATCTCACCGGCGCCCGGCATTTCGTGGCGAGCTTCGACCGCCCGAACATCCAGTACCGCATCGTTTCCAAGACCGAGCCCAAACGGCAGCTACTGCAACTGCTGCGCACAGAGCACTCCGGCGACGCGGGCATCGTTTACTGCCTGTCGCGGGCGTCGGTGGATAAGACGGCGCAGTTTCTGATCGACAACGGGATCGAAGCCTTGCCGTATCACGCGGGGCTCGACGCACGCACCCGCGCCGGCAACCAAGGGCGCTTCTTACGCGAGGACGGCCTGGTGATGGTCGCCACCATTGCATTCGGGATGGGTATCGACAAGCCCGACGTGCGCTTTGTGGCGCACCTCGATTTACCCAAGTCCGTGGAGGGTTATTACCAGGAGACCGGCCGGGCGGGCCGAGACGGTCTACCTTCCACGGCCTGGTTGGCTTACGGTCTGGCCGACGTTGTGCAGCAACGCAAGCTGATCGACAGCTCCGAGGGCGATGACGCCCACCGCCGCCGTCTCACCAGCCATCTCGACGCCATGCTGGCGCTTTGCGAGACAGTCGAGTGCCGCCGCACGCAGTTGCTGGCCTACTTCGGTCAGCAGACGGACGCGTGCGGCAACTGCGATACCTGCCTGTCGCCGCCGGAGGCCTGGGACGGCACGATCGCGGCGCAGAAGCTGCTGTCAACGGTGTTCCGGCTCGACCGCGAGCGCCGCCAGCGCTTCGGCGCGGGCCAGGTGATCGACATCCTGATCGGTAAGGAGACACCGAAGGTCATCCAGTTCGGCCACACGTCGTTGACAGTCTTCGGCATCGGCATCGAGCTGCGGGAGGGCGAGTGGCGTGGCGTGGTACGCCAACTACTGGCGCAGGGCCTGCTCGCAGTCGAGGGCGACTACGGCACGCTGGTGCTCACCAACTCCAGTAGCGAAGTGCTGAGCGGCCAGCGGCGGGTGCTGCTGCGTCGTGAGCCCGAAAGACCGGCGCGGATGGAGAAAACTGCCAAGACCCGCCGCGCCGCGCCGGTGGACCTACCTGAGGAGGCGGTTTCGGTCTTCGAGCAACTTCGAGCTTGGCGTGCCACCGCTGCTAAGGAGCAGGGCGTGCCCGCCTATGTGATCTTCCACGACGCCACCCTGCGCCAGATCGCAGCCGAGTCACCCGCAAACCTGACCGAACTCGGCACGGTGAGCGGTATCGGAGAGAACAAACTAGCCAAATACGGACAGCAGATCCTCGCCATCCTGACGGCTTAGGTCACCGGGTCGTAACGCACGTCGCTTCGAGGTAACTCATCAACGTCTCGGTCGCCTTGTCGACGTTGTGCGCCTCCTTGAGGTGGTCCGCGACCTGCTGCATGAGGGCATCCTTGTTGGACGCGGTGTACTGGCTGAAGCACTCCCGGTGACCGCATTGGAATTGATACATCGCTGCCTTCCATCTTCGCGTGTCGATCTTCACTGGATCGATCGCAGCTGTGCGCGTACCAGTAACGTTCGGGCGGCGGGCGTCTGCGGTTCGTTTTTCGCCCTGATTCAACGCAGTCTGCATCCAGAATGCGGTGCGCTCACGTGGCGCGAATCAGACGGTGAACCCCAGGGCTCGCAGCTGTTCCCGGCCGTCCTCGGTGATCTTATCCGGACCCCACGGGGGCATCCATACCCAGTTGATCCGCACGTCGTTGACCAGTCCCCCACCGGGACCGCCGACCAGAGCCGCGCGGGTTTGGTCCTCGATGACATCGGTGAGCGGGCAGGCCGCCGACGTCAGCGTCATATCGATGGTCGCGAGGTTGCCCTCGTCGACCCGGATGTCATAGACCAAGCCCAGGTCGACCACGTTGATGCCCAACTCCGGGTCAACGACATCGCGCATGGCTTCCTCGACGTCGTCGACGGCGGCCAACCCGCCGTCCGGTCCGGCCGCTGGATTCTCCGGCATCCCCGCCGCGCCGCGTACTACGTCAGTCTCTTCGTTCGCGCTCATTGTGCCTCCGCTCGTCGGGCACCATTGCCTTGCGCTGCGGCGTCGGCCCGGTCGACCACGTCTTTTTCGTCGGCCCGGCCGACGGCGTCCTTAAATGCCATCCAGGCCAGCAGTGCGCATTTCACCCGAGCCGGGTACCGCGATACGCCGGCGAAGGCGACCGCATCTTGCAGCACGTCCTCGTCAGGCTCGACCTGACCACGGCTCTGCACCATCTTCACGAAGGCGTCCATCGTGGACCTCGACTCGTCGACCGTGCGACCGACGACCAGGTCGGTGAGCACCGATGTCGCCGCCTGGCTGATCGAGCAGCCGATCGCGTCGTAGGACACGTCGGTCACCCGGTCGCCGTCCAGCGCCACCCGCAGCGTCACCTCGTCCCCGCAGGTGGGGTTGATCTGGTAGGACTCCGCATCGAAGGGCTCGCGAAGGCCACTGCGGTGCGGATTACGGTAGTGGTCCAGGATGATCTCCTGGTACATCTGCTCCAGTTTCATGCCGACACCCGGAAGAAACGACGCACCTCGTGCACTCCGGCCAGCAGCGCATCGACCTCGGCGGGTGTGTTGTACAGGGCGAAGCTGGCCCGCACCGTTGCCGCGAGACCGAAGCGGCGGTGTAAGGGCCAGGCGCAGTGGTGGCCGACACGCACCGCGATACCAAGATCGTCGAGGACTTGCCCGGCGTCGTGCGCGTGCACATCGTTGAGCACGAAGGACACCGCGCCGCCCCGATCCTCGGTGTCGGTCGGACCGATGATCCGCACGCCGTCGATCTCTGACAGGCCGGCGAGCGCCCGTTCGGTCAGTACTCGCTCGTGCGCGGCAACCCGGTCCATGCCGACCGCAGACAGGTAGTCGACCGCAGCGCCCAGCCCGACCGCCTGGGAGGTCATCGGGACGCCGGCCTCGAAACGCTGCGGTGGCGGCGCGTAGGTGGAGCCCTCCATCTTCACCAGTTCGATCATCGAGCCGCCGGTGAGGAACGGCGGCAGCGCCTCGAGCAGTTCACTGCGCCCGTAGAGCACGCCGACCCCCGACGGGCCCAGCATCTTGTGCCCGGAGAACACCGCGAAGTCGACGTCCAGCGTGGCGAAGTCAACGGGTGAGTGCGGCACTGACTGGCAGGCATCCAGCACAGTCAGCGCCATGACCCGGTGGGCCCGGCGGACCAGCTCGGCGACCGGTGGCACGGTGCCCATCACGTTGGATTGGTGTGTGAAGGCGACGACCTTGGTGCGCTCGGACAGCCCCAGCGAGTCCAAGTCCAACCGACCGGCATCGGTCACCTGGTACCAGCGCAGGGTCGCGCCTGTCCGCCGGCACAGTTCCTGCCAGGGCACCAGGTTGGCGTGGTGCTCCATTTCGGTCACCACGACGTCGTCGCCCGGCCCCAGCACAAAGCGCTTCCCGGCCTCTCCGACGAACGCGCAGTTGCTCAATGCGTAGGCCACCAGGTTGATCCCTTCGGTGGCGTTCTTGGTAAAGACCACCTCGTCGGGCTGGGCACCGACGAATGTCGCGATCCGGGCCCGTGCTCCCTCATAGGCATCGGTGGCCTCTTCGGCGAGCTGGTGCGCGCCGCGGTGCACGGCCGCGTTGTGCTGTTCGAGGAAGGCGCGCTCAGCGTCGAGCACCTGCCGCGGCCGCTGAGAGGTGGCGCCCGAGTCGAGGTACACCAGAGGTCGACTCTCTCGCACGGTGCGGGAGAGGATCGGGAAGTCGGCGCGAATCTTCTCCTGCTCACTGGCAGTGAACAGCTCAGCGGCTAACGCAGTCATGGCGACGGCACCCCCGTCGGTTCTGGCCGGCGGGTGAAGCGCTCGTAACCGCCGGACTCCAGTTCCTCGGCAAGTTCCTGCCCACCGGATTCCACGATCCGACCACCGGCAAACACATGCACGTAGTCAGGCGTGATGTGCCGCAGGATCCGGGTGTAGTGCGTGATCAGCAGGACCCCCACATCGCCGCTGGCCCGGTACCGGTTGACCCCTTCGGAAACCACCCGCAATGCATCGACGTCCAAGCCGGAGTCGGTCTCGTCGAGCACCGCGATCTTGGGCTTGAGCAGGGACAGCTGGAGGATCTCGTGGCGTTTCTTCTCCCCACCGGAAAAACCCTCGTTCACGCTGCGCTCGGCGAAGGCAGGATCGATGTCCAGCTCAGACATCGCCGCCTTGACCTCTTTGACCCAGGTGCGCAGCTTGGGAGCCTCGCCGCGGATCGCAGTGGCGGCTGTGCGCAGGAAGTTCGACATCGACACCCCGGGCACCTCGACCGGGTACTGCATGGCCAAGAACAGCCCGGCTCGAGCGCGTTCATCGACGGACATCGACAGCACATCAACGCCATCGAGAAGCACCTGACCCGAGGTGACCCGGTATTTCGGGTGCCCGGCGATCGAATAGGCCAAGGTCGACTTGCCCGAGCCGTTGGGACCCATCATCGCGTGCGTCTCCCCCGACCGGACAGTCAGATCAACCCCGCGAAGGATCTCTTTCTCGGGTGTCTGCTCATCATCGGTAGGCACCGCGACATGCAGATCCTTGATTTCCAGGGTGGTCATCGTGTGTTCTCGCACTCCTGCTATCGATTGGTGGGACGGGACGGATCGACGTAGACGTCATCGCCGTCAATGGTCACGGCGTAGGTGTCCACCGGCTCGGACGCCGGTGGTGAGGACGGCTCCCCAGTGCGCAGATCGAAGCACGAGCCGTGTAACCAACACTCCAGACCCTTGCGGGTGACTTCCCCTTCGGACAGTGCGATCTCGGCGTGCGAGCAGACATCGGCCAGGGCATAGACCTGGTTGCCCTGACGCACCAGCACAACCGGCACGTGGTCGACCTGGAAACCGGCTGGCTCGTCGTCCTTGAGGTCCGTCAGGCTGCAGACTCGCAGCGCGGTCATACCCCCACCGCCTCCAGCTCAGCCTCGATCGCTGCGGCCAACCGCTCGCGTATCTCTGCAACAGTGATCTTCTGCAGGATTTCGCCGAAAAAGCCCCGCACGACCAGCCGGCGGGCCTGGTCGACGGGAATGCCCCTGGAGGTCAGGTAGAACAGCTGCTCGTCATCGAAGCGCCCAGTAGTACTGGCATGACCGGCACCGACGATCTCGCCGGTCTCGATCTCCAGGTTGGGCACCGAGTCGGCCCGGGCGCCGTCAGTGAGCACCAGGTTGCGGTTGACCTCGAAGGTCTCGGTGCCCTCCGCGGCCGCCTGAATCAGCACATCTCCGATCCACACGGTGTGCGCCTCTGGTTGCCCGGGGCTGCCTTGCAGCGCGCCCTTGTAGGCGACGTTGGAGCGGCAGTGTGGGACGGCATGGTCCACCAGCAAACGATGCTCCAGATGCTGCCCGGCATCGGCGAAGTACAGCCCGAGCAACTCGGCATCGCCGCCAGGCTGGGTGAAGGTCACCGTCGGTGACTGCCGGACCAGGTCGCCGCCCAAGCTCACCGTGATGGCCCGCAGTACCGCGTCGCGGCCGACTCGGTGGTGCAGCGCGGCGACGTGTACCGCGTCATCGGCCCAGTCCTGCACGTTGACCAGGGTCAGCCGGGCACCGTCGGCGAGGACGATTTCGACGTTCTCCGCGTAAGTGCCACTGCCCCGATAGTCGAGCACCACGACTGCCTCGGCGAACGCTTGCAGGCGCACCTGCAGGTGCCCGTAGGAGACCTGCCCGGTGCCTGGACCGGTGGTCGTGATGATCACCGGGTTCTCGATCCGAGTCTCCGCCGGGATGGTCACCACGGTGGCTTGCGGCGCGGAACTCCAAGCCTGGGCGGCGACCCGGTCGGCCGGAATACCCGCGTCGCCCAAGCGGGCGTCGGATTGGTCCACGTCCTCGACGGTGACCTCGCTACCCGCCTGCACCTCGACCTGAGCGGTCGTGGTGGCCGCCACACCTTGGTGCAGCCCGCGCAGCCGCCGCAGCGGGGTGAACCGCCAGTCCTCCTCGCGCCCGGTGGGCACCTCGAAGGCGTCCACGTCGTAGGAGGTGAACCGCTGCCCCCGCGAGACCATCGGCACGCTGGGATCCACAGGCTTCGCGCCGTGCGAGTGCGAGGCCAGACCGGGTTCGACCGGCTGGCCAGTGGTAGCCGTCATATCAGCCGACGGCTCCTTCCATCTGAAGTTCGATCAGGCGGTTGAGCTCCAGGGCGTATTCCATGGGCAGCTCGCGGGCGATCGGTTCGATGAACCCGCGCACGATCATGGCCATCGCCTCGTCCTCGGTCAGCCCGCGGCTCATCAGGTAGAACAGTTGATGGTCGCTGACCTTGGAGACGGTGGCCTCGTGCCCCATGGAGACGTCGTCCTCGCGGATGTCGACGTACGGGTAGGTGTCCGAGCGGCTGATCTGATCCACCAGCAGGGCGTCGCACTTCACCGTGGATCGGGAGTGGTGGCTGCCCTCGTTGACCTGCACGAGCCCGCGGTAGGAGGTGCGACCGCCGCCGCGAGCCACTGACTTGGAAACGATGGTGCTCGACGTGTTCGGCGCGGCATGGATCATCTTCGCCCCGGCGTCCTGGTGCTGGCCCTCGCCGGCACACGCCACGGAGAGCACCTCGCCCTTGGCGTGCTCACCGATCAGCCAGACCGACGGGTACTTCATGGTGACCTTGGAGCCGAGGTTGCCGTCGATCCACTCCATGGTCGCGCCCTCGGCAGCGGTGGCCCGCTTGGTGACCAGGTTGTAGACGTTGTTCGACCAGTTCTGGATCGTGGTGTAGCGGCAGCGGCCGCCCTTCTTGACGATGATCTCGACGACCGCGGAGTGCAGCGAGTCGGACTTGTAAATCGGGGCCGTGCAGCCCTCGACGTAGTGCACGTACGCGCCCTCGTCGACGATGATCAATGTGCGCTCGAACTGGCCCATGTTCTCGGTGTTGATCCGGAAGTAGGCCTGCAGCGGGATGTCGACGCGCACGCCGGGTGGCACGTAGATGAACGACCCACCGGACCACACCGCGGTGTTCAGTGCAGCGAACTTGTTGTCCCCGGACGGGATCACACTGCCGAAGTACTGCTGGAAGATCTCCGGGTGCTCCCGCAGACCGGTGTCGGTGTCCAGGAACAGGACGCCCAGCTCTTCGAGGTCCTCGCGGATCTTGTGGTAGACCACCTCGGACTCGTACTGCGCAGCCACGCCGGCGATGAGCCGGGCCTTTTCCGCTTCCGGGATGCCCAGCCGGTCGTAGGTGGCCTTGATGTCCTGGGGCAGGTCGTCCCAGGAGGTGGCTTGCTTCTCGGTCGAGCGGACGAAGTACTTGATGTTGTCGAAGTCGATACCGGACAGGTCTGCTCCCCAGTGCGGCATCGGCTTGCGCCGGAACAGGCGCAACGCCTTGAGCCGGGTCTCGAGCATCCACTCCGGCTCGTTCTTCTTGGCCGAGATGTCGCGCACCACAGCCTCGGACAGCCCACGCTGCGCGCTGGCGCCCGCGATGTCGGAGTCGGCCCAGCCGTATTCGTAGCGGCCTAGCCTGGAGAGCGTTTCTTCCTGGCTGAGCGGTGTTCGCACATCCTGCTCAGGGGCGGTCGTCATTCAGACGCCTCCGTCCGGTTCAGTGGTGGGTTTGTGGCGGAAACAGTGGGAACAGCCATGCGGGCACCGTGGGCTACCCGATTTTCAGGAACGTGGGTCGTACAAACAGCGTCGCCCCGGGCGATGGTGGCCAGCCGCTGTACGTGCACACCGAGCAAATCTGCGAAGGCCGCCGTCTCGGCCTCACATAGCTGCGGGAACTCCGCAGCCACATGCGAAACCGGGCAATGGTGCTGGCACAGCTGCGCACCGGAGCCGACGTGCTCAGCCGACGCGGCGTAACCCTCCGCGCTCAGCGCCACCGCCAGCAGTTGGGCGCGCGCGACCGGATCGGTCGCGGCGACCACCGCGGCTCGGTGCCGACCGACCAGGTCGGTCACTCGCTGCTCGGCGAACGAGCGGATCGCCTCCTCGCCGTCGCGTTCCGACAGGAAGCGCAGCGCGGCAACCGCCAGATCATCGTAGGTGTGCTCGAACTGGGCCCGACCGGCCGCGGTGAGCAGGAACAGCTTCGCCGGACGACCCCGGCCTCTGGGCCACCGGCGCGGTGCCGAGCGGTAGGTGGCCTGCCCGTCGGCAAGCAGCGCATCCAGGTGCCGGCGCACGGCAGCAGAGCTGAGCCCGAGTGAGTCGGCGACCTGACCGGCTGTGACTGGACCGTGCTCCAGCAGCATCCGGGCGACCGACTCGCGGGTCCGACCATCAGCCCCGACGTTTTTCACAACGTCCATGTTACGTAATTCCCGCGCTGGCGCACAACACGTCTGGCCACAGCGACCGTTGTTCATCCCGGTACGGGTGACGCCGTAAGGATCGTGGTTCGCTAGGTCCTGCGATGTACAGGTTGCTGTTCTCGATCTTCTCTCGGCGCGTCCCCGCCGAGACGGCGCACCGTCTGGGCTTCGAACTGACCCGGATGGTGGCCGCGGCGCCAGGGCTGGACGCGTTGCTTCGCCGCTGGTTGGCTCCCCGTGACCCGGTGCTGCGAGTTCGCGCGCTCGGGCTTGATCTACCGGGGCCGCTGGGGCTGGCAGCGGGTTTCGACAAGGACGCGCTGGCCCCCGATGCACTGGGCGCCTTGGGGTTCGCCTTCGTCGAGATCGGCACCGTGACGGCACAATCCCAGCCTGGGAACCCGATGCCGCGGCTGTTCCGCTTGACGGCCGACCGCGCCCTGGTGAACCGGATGGGGTTCAACAACGCCGGTGCCGCGGCGGCCGCCGGCAGGCTGCGCGCCCGCGGTCCAGGGGTGCCGGTCGGGGTCAACATCGGCAAGACGAAAACCGTCGCGGAGCACGACGCGGTGGCCGACTATGTGACCAGCGCGCAACTGCTCGCCGAGGTCGCGGCATATCTGGTGGTCAACGTCAGCTCGCCCAACACCCCGGGGCTGCGCGACCTTCAGGCCGTCGAGCATCTTCGCCCGCTGCTCGTAGGCGTTCGCACAGCACTGGAGCACACCGGCGCCCGGCAGGTACCGCTGCTGGTCAAGATCGCGCCGGACTTGGCTGACGAAGAGATCGACGCGGTGGCCGATCTCGCGCTGGAACTGGGCCTGGACGGGATTGTCGCCACCAACACCACAACCTCCCGGGACGGGCTCCGGGCCAGCGCGGCGGAGCTCGAAGCGATCGGCCCGGGCGGCGTCTCCGGTGCCCCGCTCAAGGACCGCTCCCTCGCGGTGCTGCGCCGGCTGCACGCCCGGGTGGGCGACCGCCTGATCCTGGTAGGGGTGGGCGGCATCGAGACCGCCGAGGACGCCTGGGCGCGGATCCAGGCCGGCGCCACACTCGTGCAGGCCTACACCGGTTTCATCTACGGCGGACCGTTGTGGCCCTGTCGCATCCATCGTGGCCTAGCCCGCCTCGCCCGCCAGGCAGGCTACACCTCGATCAGGCAAGCCACCGGCACCTCGATCCCCGAGGTCAACGACGGGCGGCGCCGGACCCCGGGACCAGCGTGCAGCTAGGGTGCGGCCGCATGCGCGCACTCGTCACAGGCGGCGCCGGATTCATCGGCTCGCACCTTGTCGACCGGCTGATCGCCGGCGGTCACCGCGTCGCCGTGCTGGACGACCTGTCCAGCGGGCACCGCGACCGGGTGGCCCACGACGTTGCGTTGCACGTCGTCGACGTCGTCAATGCCGGCCAAGTCACCGAGGTCGTGACCGCCTACCAACCGGACGTGATCTACCACCTGGCCGCTCAGATCAGTGTCCGCTGCTCCGTGGCCGACCCCGCGGCTGACGCCACCACCAACGTCCTGGGCACGTTGAACCTGCTCAGCGCGGCCACCGCCGCGGGTGCTCGGCTGATCCTGGCCAGCACCGGGGGCGCCATGTACGGCGACGGAGTGGTCGTGCCCACGCCGGAGACCTGCCCGCCCACAAGCCTGGCACCGTACGGAATCTCCAAGTATTGCGCCGAGCAGTACCTCCTGCTGTTCAACCGGCTGCACGGCGCACGCCATGCCGCGCTTCGATTGGGAAACGTTTACGGGCCGCGGCAGGATCCCCACGGCGAAGCCGGCGTCGTGGCCATCTTCTGTGGCCAAGTGGCGCGCGGGCAGACGCCGACCATCTACGGCGACGGTAAGCAGACCCGCGACTACATTTACGTTGCTGACGTCGTCGATGCTTTCCTGGCTGCGACCGGCTATTCCGGCGACGAAGCGGTGTTCAACATCGGGACCGGCACCGCGACCTCCGTTGTCGATCTCCTCGACGCGATCAACGTCGCTGCCGGAAGTGCTATCGAGCCGACGTTCGCGCCGGCCCGGGCAGGTGAGTCACGCCACGTCGCACTGGACTGCGCCAGGGCAGCAGCCGAACTGGCTTGGGGACCAGCCACGAGCATCGACGCAGGGGTCCGGCGGACCTACCACCAGCTTGCCCAGAACGGCTAGACCACAAGGCTGGGTTACCCTTCGCGGCGTGGTAGCCGGGAAGCTTCGGGGTGACGAGACCTCTCAACCCGGACCGCAAGCACCCACCGGGCCCGGCATCCAACCAGGCGGCACAGGTCTGGACCCGAGCGAAACCCGGCAGCTCGACACGGTTCGCCGGTTCGGCGCCGTCGGCGCCCTGCTCATGGGGCTGGGTTCCCTCGGTGCGGGAACAGCACCTGTGCTGGGCAATCCGGTGGTCGGCCACCTTGTGGTGGGTCTGTTCCCCCGGATGCCCACCGCATCGCTGGCCGTGGCTTACACCGGCATTGCCATGGTGGTGCTGGCCTGGCTATGGCTCGGGGCGCTGGCCAAACCCGGACGCGCTCGGCTGATCACTCGGGCCCAGATGGACCGGCTTTTGCTGATGTGGGCGGCGCCGTTGCTGGTCGCGCCACCGATGTTCAGCCGCGACGTGTACAGCTATTTGGCGCAAAGCGCGATGGTCAATCGCGGTTTGGACCCCTACGTGCTCGGTCCGGCCGAAGCACTGGGGATAGATCACCCGTTGGTGCGGGGGATCCCCACGATCTGGCGCAATACACCGGCGCCGTACGGCCCGTTGTTTCTCACCCTGGGCCGACCGATCGACTGGATCGCCGGCGACGACGTCGTGCTCGGCGTGCTGCTCCACCGCAGCCTTGCAGTGGCCGGCCTGGTGATGATCGTTTGGTCGCTACCACGGTTGGCCCGCCGGGTGGGCGGGTCTGCGGTCTTCGCGCTCTGGCTGGGCGTAGCGAACCCCTTGATGTTATTCCATCTGGTCAGCGGGGTGCACAACGAAGCGCTGATGATCGGCCTGATGCTGGTCGGCCTGGAGCTGGTGTTGCGCCAGCCGGCGATGGGACTGGCCACGCTCGGTGGCACAGCACTGATTGCGGCCGCGGCGCAAGTGAAGGTCCCTGCCGCGCTGGCCCTTGGTTTCGTCGTGGTCTGGTGTGCCCGGTTACGGGGAGGGCAGCTGCGCGACGTCGGATGGGCTGCAGCGGTGATCGGTGGAGTCGCCGCGGCCACCACTGTGGCGATCGGGCTCGGCACCGGCCTCGGCTTCGGCTGGACGGGCGCCCTGGGCACGCCCAACGTGGTACGCAGCTGGATGTCCGTGGTCACGGAGCTGGGTTTGCTGGCGGGGTGGATCGGCAGCCTGCTGGGTTTGGGTGACCACACCACGTCGGTGC
>JBHELN010000089.1:0-5730 GCA_046263115.1 Pseudonocardiaceae bacterium
GACGCGCTGCGCGCCCGGGTGGCCGAGCTTGAGGACCGGCAGTGAACCCAGTGCCAGGCACAGATGGTCGGATGCGCTGCCCGTGGGCGATTACGGCGCCCGACTACTGCGCTTACCACGACGATGAGTGGGCCGTGCCGGTACATGGCGAGGTGGCCTTGTTCGAGCGGTTGAGCTTGGAGACGTTCCAGTCGGGTCTGTCCTGGCTGACGATTCTACGCAAGCGCGACGCCTTCCGGCGCGCCTTCGCCGGCTTCCACCCGGCTACGGTCGCCGCGTTAACCGCCGACGACGTAACCCGACTGCTCGCCGACGCAGGGATCGTCCGTAACCGGGCGAAGATCGAGGCGACGGTGCACAATGCCCGTGCGGTTACCGAGCTGGGCGAGGATCTGGACGCCCTGCTGTGGTCCTTCGCGCCCGACCACGCCCGGCGCCCCGCGCCGCGCACCGTTGCCGACGTGCCGGCCCGGACCCGGGAATCCGAGGCGATGGCCAGCGCGCTGCGGCGGCGGGGTTTCACCTTCGTCGGCCCCTTCACCTGCCATGCGCTCATGCAGGCCACCGGGATGGTCGATGACCACCTAGCCGGCTGCTTCCGCCGCACGGCCCGGTGAGCTCCGACGCTGGTGAACCGGCGGTCCCAAGTGGACAGTGTGAAGGGTTGCGGTGCGAGATGATCGGTTGCTTTTCGGGCGTCAGAGCCGATAGGGGAGAATGCAGGGGGTCACCGGTGTCGCGTGGCCACCCGCGGTGACGAAATGCACGGAGGGAGCACGCTATGGCGGCCATGAAGCCCCGGACCGGCGACGGTCCCCTCGAGGTGACGAAGGAGGGGCGGGGCATCGTGATGCGCGTCCCGCTTGAAGGCGGTGGGCGGCTCGTCGTCGAGATGTCGGCGGAGGAGGCCGGCGAACTCGGCGAGGCCCTGCGGGCCGTTGTGGAGTGATGGCCGGTGCCGAGCGTCCCTCGTCCCCGCGGCCCCGGTCGGTGCCTGAGGGCGCACCGGGGCCGCGCCACAAGTTGACCCGGAACCCCCAGTGATTCCGGATGTTCCCACCCCACTCGTTGATGTGCGGGTGCAGCAGCGGCATGGTGCCGGGGTGCCCGATGTCGTGCTGGTCGGGCAGCCCCCATCGGCGATTTTGGGTCCGGGTGCGGACCGGCTCGGCCTGGACGACCGGTGGCTGGCCCACTCTCAGGTAACCGGCTCGGCGGGTTCCGTACACCTGGTGCCCGTGGTTCCCTTAGCCACCGGCCGCCCGGATCACGGCTGGCTGGTGGGCACCGGAGACGGCACCGCGGCGCACTGGCGGGCGGCGGGTGCCGCGTTGGTCCGGGCAAGTGCGGCGCGGCTCGAGACCCAGGTGGTCGCCGATGGCCAGGTAGCAGGCAATGTGCAAGTCCACTTGCCGCCCGGAATCACGGCCCATCAGGTGGCGTCGCTGACCCTTGGGTGCGTGGCGGGCTCGCACCGTTACCGCGTGATCAGCGAACCGACCGCGCTCCGGCGGATTGAAATCGTCACGCTCATCGCACCGCCCGGTGCGCAAGGGCAATCACTTGCCGAGGCCGTCTCCCGGGCGCAGTTGCTCGGCCAGGCCACCGGGCTGGCCCGTGACCTTGCCAACACTCCGAGCGGCCCCAAAGATCCCGCATGGCTCACCGGCACCGCCGCCCGGTTAGCCACCAACGTGCCCGGTCTACGGGCGATAGTGCGCGACGAGTGTTGGCTGGCCCAGCACGGCTTCGGGGGAATGCTGGCGGTCGGTGGCGGCTCGGCGCGCCCACCGCGGTTGCTGGAACTGACCTGGCAGCCGGCCGGCTGCAGGGCCGACCAGCACCTGGTGCTGGTCGGCAAGGGCATCACGTTCGACACCGGCGGTATCTCGATCAAGCCGGCTGAGGGCATGCACCTGATGCGCACCGACATGTCCGGCGGCGCGGCGGTGATCGCCGCGCTATTGGCCGTCGGCCGGCTGAAGTTGCCGCTGCGGGTGACCGGACTCGTGCCGTGCGCGGAGAACCACGTGTCCGGATCGGCGTATCGTCCGGGTGATGTGGTGTGCCAGGTGGGCGGCACCACCACCGAAGTGACCAACACCGATGCCGAGGGCCGGTTGGTACTCGCCGACGCGCTGGCCTACGCGGCGGCCACGCTAGCGCCCACCACACTGGTGGACGTGGCAACCCTGACCGGGGCGATGAAGGTGTCGCTGGGTCTGCGCACCGGTGGGCTGTTCGCCACCAACTCACAGCTCGCCGAACGCATTCAACGAGCCGGTGAGGCCGCCGGAGAGGCCTGGTGGCGGATGCCGCTGAGCGACGACCACGCCGACGAGGTCCGCTCTGACCTCGCTGATCTGCGGCAGTGTCCGCCCGGGCCAGGCGGCATCACCGCGGCGTTGTTCCTGCGGGAGTTCACTGCGGGGCTGCCTTGGGCGCACCTGGACATCGCCGGCCCGGCCCGTGCGCAGCACAGCTATGACGAAGTCAACCCGGGTGGTACCGGATTCGCTACCCGGACCCTAATCGAGTTGGCCTGCTCGTTCACCAGCTAGGCTCCGCGCCGATGACCACTCCATCTGCCCGCGTCGGCCGGGTCGTGATCACCGGGGGAACCGGATTCCTCGGCCGCGCGGCGGCTGCGGCATTCGCCGGCCGGGGGCACCCGGTCACTGTGGTCGACTTCAAGGCACATCCCGATCCGACGATCCGCAGCGTTGTCGGCGACCTCACCGAAAAAGCCGTCATGGTCAACGCGCTGGATGGCGGCGACGTAGCTGGCGTGGTGCACTTGGCCGCCATCACTTCGGTGCTGCGCTCGATTGAGCAACCAGTCGCCGTATACCAGGCGAATGTGGCGATGACCCAAGACCTGCTCGAGTACTGCCGCCAAGCCGGCGTTGGGCGGTTCGTCATGGCTTCCACCAATGCGGTGGTCGGCGACGTGGGCTCCGCCACCATCGATGAAGCAACACCGATGCGGCCGCTGACCCCGTATGGGGCGACCAAGGCGGCGTGCGAGATGTTGCTGTCCGGCTATGCGGGCGCCTACGGCATGCACACCTGCGCGCTACGGTTCACCAACATCTACGGCCCAGGGATGCGGCACAAGGACAGCTTCGTGGCGCGGATGATGCGCGCCGCGCTGGCCGGCTCGGGAATCCAGATTTATGGCGATGGGCTACAGCGGCGGGACCTCGTCCATGTCAATGACGCAGTGCAGGGTGTGCTCGCCGCCTGGGACCGAAGCTTCACCGAGACCGCGATCATCGGATCTGGTCAATCGGTGACCATGCTGGAGCTCGTAGAGGCGGTCCGCGCGGTCACCGGTTGCCTGCTGCCTGCGGAGCATGTCGCAGCCAAGCGTGGCGAGATGCGTGCGGTGACCGTCGATATCGGCCGAGCGCGCGAGCGGCTGGGCTATCGGGCTTCGGTCCCGCTTGATGACGGGTTAGCCACGGTGTGGAAGGACTTCTTGCTGAACTCAGCCGGACCGGACCGGTGACGGCGGCACTGGCGTCCAGCGCTGCGCTCATACGCAGCCGGGCGCTGGGTTGGTGGGCGTCTCGCGGGTTCGGCTCGGCCCGCAGGCACTGGCTGCTGCTGGTACTACTCGCATTGGGTGCCCTGTTGCGAGTGCTCGCGGTCCTTGCCTACCAGCCCGCGCTGCTGTGGATCGACTCCTTGCAATACCTGGACAACCTCACGGCTCTGCGCCCGGACGGGCACCGTCCGATTGGTTATGAGCTGATACTCAACATCTTGCTGCTCTTCGGTGGGCTTCGCTTTGTGACCGTCGTGCAGCATCTGCTCGGCCTCGGTATCGCGGTCGCGATCTACGGGTTGCTTCTGCGTCACGGAGCGCGACGGTGGCTGGCCGCGCTGGCGACCCTGCCGGTGCTCCTGGACGCGTACCAGGTGCAGATCGAACATAACATTCTGTCTGAAGTGTGGTTCGATGCGATTCTCGTCGCAATCGTCGGCGTACTGACCTGGCGAGGGCTCCCGACCCCATGGCGCGCTGGCGTCGCCGGCGCCTTGATCGGCATGTCCGTGCTAGTGCGGCTGGTCGGGGTGACCATGTTGGTGCCGGCGGTGGCCTACCTGGTAGTCGCTGGGTCGCTCTGGAGCTCTGGCGGGGGCTGGCGCCAGGTCGGGCGTCGGGTCGCCGCCATCATCGTTGGTTTCGCTTTGGTGATGGCTGGCTATGTCGGCTACTTCCGCGCCGTTGTGGGTGGGTGGAGTCTGGTCGGGTCTCTAGGCAACGTTCTTTACGGTCGCGCCGCTACCGTCGTTAGCTGTGATCAGTTTCCGCTAGGCAGTAGCGAACGCGCGCTGTGCCCGCCGCTGGCTCCTGCTCAGCGGCTTGGTGTGGAGTACTACACATGGAACCCCGAGGCCCCGCCCCAGTCAGTAATCCTTGCTCCTGGCGAGGCAGTTAATACGGTGCAGAGGTCGATCTGGTGGCACGTGATGCTGCACCAACCGTTGGATCTCGCTAGCGGCATTCTCACCGACTTCGTCAAGGGCTTCCGACCGGTCCGCGTCGATGCGCCCAACGACGTGCCAGTCGACCGCTGGCAGTTCCAGGTGGAGTACCCGTACTTCGCAATTCCCGCGAAGGTGGACGCACTGGCACTGCAGTTCGACGACGTAGCACCGGTTGTGAACAGGCCGATCGCGAGGGTGCTGCGTAGTTACCAGCTAACCGTCGGGTACGTACCTGGACCCTTGCTGGCCCTGATGATGATTACGGGGATCGCGGCGTCACTGGGAATCGGTCCGGCGCGTTCTTCGGGCATCCGCGGTGCGACCCTGCTGGTGTCCGGCCTCGGCATTACTGTGCTTCTCACCGCAGCGACCATGCTGTTCTCCTGGCGTTACCAGCTGCCGGGATTGGTATTGCTGCCGATGGCGGGGGCGCTTGGGGTGACCGCCTTTACCGGACCGCTGCGCAGGCCGGGCCCGCGGCGCAAGGTGAACCCGCCGATGCAGCCATACCCCGACGCCGTCGACACCGCCACAGTCAGCGCATTCGTCTCCTCGCACGGCGAGGTGGCTTTCGCGCCGGTAGTGGTGATCATCGCTGCCTACAACGAGGAGGATGGTATCGGTGCGGTACTCGCCGCGGTGCCTCCGATCAGCTGCGGCGTGCCGGTGGACACCCTGGTGATCGTCGACGGCGGCACCGACGCCACCGCGGAGGTGGCCCGTCGCTGCGGCGCGTGGGTCTGCGAGATGCCGGCGAACCGGGGCCAGGGTGCGGCGCTGCGGCTGGGCTACGCGCTGGCCCGTCTCGGTGGTGCCCGCTATATCGTCACCACCGACGCCGACGGCCAGTACGACATGGCGGAGTTGCCGCTGCTGCTGCAGCCGTTGATCGATGACGAGGCCGACTTCGTCACCGGTTCGCGTGCCCTGGGTCGGCGGGAGACCTCCGATCCCGTCCGGCACCTCGGAGTGCATGTGTTCGCGTGGCTGGCCAGCACGCTGACCAGGCAGCGGTTGACCGACACCTCGTTCGGCTTCCGCGGGATGAAAGCCGAGGTCACCGGAACCGTCACGCTCACTCAGGCCCAGTACCAGGCCTCTGAGTTGCTGCTCGGCGTGATCTCGCACGGCTACCGGGTGCGCGAGCAACCCATGACGATGCTGGCCCGCACCGCCGGTAAGACGAAGAAGGGCAACAACTTTGTCTACGGGGTTCGCTACGCCCGGGTGCTG
>JBHELN010000090.1:0-8506 GCA_046263115.1 Pseudonocardiaceae bacterium
TCACCGACGTCGAGTTCCTCGGTTATCCCGATGGCCGGCTGGTGGTGAGTTACGAGCTGCGCCGCGACATGGCCCGGGTGATCCGCCGGACCCGGCCGGACCGGGTCGTGGTGCACTCCCCGCAGCGTGACCTGCGCAACCTGTATGGCAGCCACCCAGATCACCTCGCCGCTGGGGAAGCCGCGCTGTGCGCGATCTATCCCGACGCCCGCAATCCCTTCGCGCACCCTGAGCTCCTTGAGCAGGAAGGATTGGACGCGCACACGGTCCGTGAGGTCTGGGTGGTCAGTCCCAACGACAAGGCCGACCACTATGTCGACATCACCGACTCGTTCGACCGCAAGATCGCGGCGTTGCGTGCGCACACCAGCCAGACCGCGCACATGACGGAGCTGGAGGAGCGGATGCGGGCCTGGGGTTCGCTGCAGGCCCAGGCCGCCGGTCTGGCCGAGGGCAGGCTGGCCGAGGACTACCTGGTGCTCGACACCCGCTGATCCGGCAGTTAGTCCACCGTCGGCTGCAGAGCGCTGCCGGTGAGCAGAACGTGGGCCACCAGTTCGGGATTGTCGTTCATCGGCACGTGCCCGCAGCCGGGTAGCCGCAGCAGCCGGGCCTGCGGGATCAGCCGGGTAACCGCAGCGGCTGGGGGTCGCCGGAACAGCAGGTCCCGGGACCCCCAGGCGATGGTCACCGGTACGTCATGCACCTCGCCGGCGTAAATGATCCGCTCACCAGCGGCCAGGGTGGGGCGAAAGCCCACCGAGTGGATCATCGCTTGCATGTCCGCGAGCAAGACCTGGGGCTCGAGCAGGTCCGGGCGGCCGAACAGGATGCCGCACATCAGGGTCCGTCCGGCGGCCGTTTTGGACAGCCGATTCGCCAGCCTCGGCGGCATGTACCGCGCGGTGCGGCGGACCTGGCGCACCATGCTCAGCGCCACCCGTCGGCCCATCGGGGTCCACAGCCCCGCCGGGGACAGCGCGGTGGCGCTGCTGACCATCCCCTGCTCTGCCAATACCAAGGAGATCAATCCACCCATCGAGTTGCCCGCCACGTGCGGCCGGTCCAGCCCCAGGTCGGCGAAGAACTCCTTGAGTACGACCACCGCGGTGTCCAACTCGTAGGGCAGGTGATCCGGCAGCGGGGGCGACTCGCCGAATCCGGGCATATCCACGGTGATCACATCGCGGTACCGGGACAACCGCTGCATAACCGGCAGCCAGGCTTGCCGCCGGTGCCCGGCGCCGTGCAGCAGGACCAGCGGCGGTCCGGTGCCACTTCGGTCGTAGGCCAGCTGCACATTGACCACTGTAGCTACTGATTATCTCTACCGTAATTACTGTTCTAGGGTGGGTGATCGGCTAGCCGGTGACCCCGGTGCTCGGCGGGCCCGTGGCTGACGTCATTTCGCGCGACGAGGAGATCGCTGTTTGTGGGCGCATCGCTGACCGAGGCCGAAATCGCGCGCCGGCAGGCTGCCGCACCGCGGATTCATTACCCACCGGCGCTGCCGATCAGCCGGCACATCAGCGAGATCGCCGAGGCGATCCATTCCCATCAGGTGGTGATCGTCGCGGGGGAGACCGGGTCGGGCAAGACCACCCAACTCCCCAAGATCTGCCTGCAGCTGGGTCGCGGCATCCGAGGCACCATCGGGCACACTCAGCCGCGCAGGTTGGCAGCGCGCACGGTGGCCGAGCGCATCGCCGAGGAACTCGGCGTCCCGGTCGGCGGTGCGGTCGGCTGGAAGGTCCGGTTCACCGATCGTGCCGGCGACGACACTCTGGTCAAGCTGATGACCGACGGCATCCTGCTGGCCGAGATCCAGTCCGACCCGTCTTTGCAGCAGTACGACACGCTGATCATCGACGAGGCGCACGAACGCTCACTGAACATCGACTTCATGCTGGGTTACCTCAAGCAGCTGCTGCCGCGCCGGCCCGACCTCAAGGTCATCATCACGTCGGCGACCATCGACCCCGAGCGGTTCTCCCGGCACTTCGCTGGTGCCCCGGTGATCGAGGTTTCCGGCCGCAGCTACCCGGTGGAGATCCGGTACCGGCCCTTCGGCCCGGCGGCCGCCGACAGCCCCGACGGCCCTGACGATCGGGACCAGACGCAAGCGATCTGCGACGCGGTGGCCGAACTGCGCGGTCCGGGCCCCGGCGACATCCTGGTATTCCTGTCCGGTGAGCAGGAGATCCGCGACACCCGCGACGCGCTGCAGGCGCTGAAGCTCACCGACACGGAGATCCTGCCGCTGTACGCGCGGCTGTCGGCGGCCGAGCAGCACCGCGTCTTCGAGCCGCCCGGCACGGGGGCGCGACACACCGGGCACCGGGGCGCGACACGCCTGATCGTGCTGGCCACGAATGTCGCTGAGACATCCCTGACGGTGCCCGGGATCCGGTACGTGATCGATCCCGGCACCGCTCGGATCTCCCGGTACAGCCGCCGGCTCAAGGTGCAGCGGCTGCCGATCGAACCCATCTCGCAGGCCTCGGCGATCCAGCGCGCCGGGCGCTGCGGGCGCACCGCCGACGGCATCTGCATCCGGCTGTACACGGAGCAGGATTTCCAGTCCCGCCCGGAGTTCACCGATCCGGAGATCCTGCGTACCCACCTGGCGTCGGTGATCCTCCAGATGGCCGCGCTGAACCTGGGTGACGTGGCGGCGTTCCCGTTCATCGACCCACCCGATCGCCGGCAGATCTCCGACGGCGTCGCGCTGCTGCAGGAGCTGGGCGCGCTGCGCCAAACCCCCGTGAGTGGCCCAGCCCAGCCTCCCCGGCTCACCCGGATCGGGCGCACGCTCGCGCAGCTGCCGCTGGACCCCAGGTTGGCCCGGATGGTGGTGGCCGCCGGCCACCACGGTTGCCTGGACGACGTGCTTGTGATCGTGGCGGCGTTATCCATCCAGGATCCGCGGGAGCGCCCCACCGACGCCCAGGCCGCGGCCCGGGAGGCCGCTGCGCAGCACGCCCGGTTCGCGGACAAGACCTCCGACTTCGTGAGCTTCCTGAATTTGTGGCGCTATCTCGACTCACAGCAGCAGGCGTTGTCGTCCACCCAGTTTCGCAAGCTGTGCAAGGCGGAGTACCTGCACTACCTGCGGGTGCGGGAGTGGCAGGACCTGCATGGACAGCTGCGCCGGATCGCGCGTGGCCTCAAGCTGCCGGCCGGGACGGCGTCGGGGGTAGCCGCAACGGGCGGTATGCCTGCCGGGCAGCAGGTGCACGTCTCGCTGCTGGCCGGGCTGCTGTCGCACATCGGGCTGTTCGATGCCGAAACCCGCGACTACCTCGGCGCTCGCGGTGCCCGATTCGCGGTGTTCCCCGGATCGGCGTTGTTCCGCAAGCCGCCGCGCTGGGTGATGGCCGCGGAGCTGGTGGAGACCTCCCGGCTGTGGGGCCGGATCGCCGCGCGGATCGAGCCGAAGTGGGTGGAGCCACTGGCTGGGCACTTGGTCAAGCGCAGCTACAGCGAGCCGCACTGGGAACGCCACCGTGGCGCGGTGGTGGCCTACGAGAAGGTCACGCTCTACGGCATCCCGATCGTGACCGCGCGCAAGGTCGACTACGCCAGGATCGATCCCGAGCTGTCCCGCGAGGTATTTCTGCGCCACGCGCTGGTCGAGGGGGACTGGGAGACCCGGCACGCATTTTTCCACGCCAACCGAGCACTGCTCGATGACGTCGAAGAACTCGAGCAGCGGGCCCGCCGGCGCGACATTGCCGTCGATGATGAAACCCTGTTCGACTTCTACGACCGCCGCATCCCGGCCGAGGTCGTCTCGGCCCGGCATTTCGACAGCTGGTGGCGCAAGGTCGGCAAGACCCAGCCGCACCTGCTCGACTTCGACCCCGCGATGCTGGTCGCCGGTGCGGGCGTCAACGAGCGGGACTACCCCGACTCCTGGCCGTCCGGGCCCCTGCCATTGAAGCTTTCCTACCGGTTCGAGCCGGGTGCCGACGCCGACGGCGTGACCGTGCACGTGCCGCTGCAGCTGCTCAACCAGATCGACCCGGCGCCGTTCAGCTGGCAGGTCCCCGGGCTGCGGCAGGAGCTGGTCGTTGCGCTGCTCAAGTCGTTGCCCAAGCCGCTGCGCCGGCAGCTGGTGCCCGTCCCCGACCATGCCCGGGCCCTGCTGGTCAGGATGACGCCCTACCAGCAGCCACTTCTCGATGCCCTGGAACGTGAGCTGGCCACGGCGGGCGTGCCGGTGCGCCGCGCGGACTGGCGACTCGACCAGGTACCGGCGCACTTGACCATCACCTTCCAAGTGCACGACGGCCCGGACGTTCTCGCGCAGGGCAAGGACCTGGCTGCGCTGGCCCGCCAGTTGCAGCCGCAACTGCTAACCACCTTGTCGGCGGCCGGCGCCGGCCTGGAACGGCGGGGGTTGCGCAGCTGGGATGTCGGCACCCTGCCGCGCACCTACCAGTACGAGCAGGCCGGTCATCTGGTCACCGCCTACCCGGCGCTGGTGGACGAGGGGGACTCGGTGGCCGTCGCCCTGCTGCCCACTGAAGAGCAGCAGCGCCATGCCATGTGGGCGGGCACTCGGCGGTTGCTGCTCCTCGCGATGCCCGGGTTGATCAAATCGGTGCAGCGCAGCCTCGACCGGCACACCAGACTGGTACTGGCCCGCAATCCAGACGGCGACCTCGAAGCTCTGCTGGCCGACTGCGTCACCTGCGCCGCCGACGCGCTGATCGCCGCCTTCGGCGGGCCGCCCCAGGATGAGGACGGCTTCATCGCGTTGCGCGATCGCGGCCGTGCGGAGCTAGGCGACGCGGTGCATGCCGTGCTCGGTCATGTCCAGCGGATTGTGAGCGCCGCACACACCGTCGAAACTCGGCTGGCCGAGTGCACTGCGCCGGTGCTGGCGCCCGCGATCGCCGATATTCGAACGCAGCTGGCCGGCTTGCTCGGGCCCGGCTTCGTCACCGCGGCCGGCGCGCAGCGACTGCCCGACCTGGTTCGCTACCTGCAGGCCATCGTGCGCCGGCTGGACACGCTGCCCCGGGATCCGGACCGCGACGCCGGCTGGATGCGCCGAATCGATGCCGTCACGCGGACCTACCAGCAGCTCCGCGACGACCTCGGCGACGGGCCGGCGGTGCAGCAGATCCACTGGATGATCGAGGAACTGCGGGTCAGCTACTTCGCCCAACAGCTGCGTACCCCGTATCCCGTTTCCGACCAGCGCATTTACCAGGCGATGGACGCCGCTCGCCGAGGTTCTCCTCGCTCGATGTAAGGCGAATAACCCGGTGGCGGGCGGCGGCCGAGTTATTCACCACGGGCGACGCCCAGATGTGTGGGCCTCCAACGTCATGCGGTGAGGATACAATTCGTCGGGCGCCGGCTAATTTTTCTTATTGGCGTCAGTCAGCCCGGGCGGGTAAGCATACGCAAGGCTATCTGGGCATAGCCAGGATCGCCTCTCCATTGACGATGAAGAATCTTCGGATACGAACCATTCCATGCGACGACCGGCACGGCATCGATACAGGCGCGACCAGTGGCCATCCTCGGTGAGGACAGCTTGTAGAGATTGAGTTGGTGTGGCTGATCCCGCCCACAGTCCCCGGGGCACTGGGTATTACTGTGTGTGATGGGGGGTGTGTTGGTGATGGTTGATTTGGGCGGTGCGCTGGCTGGATGGCTGGTGTCCCTGATCGGTGGTGCCGGGATCCAGTTGATACGCAAATCCCCGGACGAGCGGGCTTTGCACACAGCGATGGGGCTGGCCATCGACAGGGTGGTCGAGCAGGTCGATTCGTCGTCTCAAGAGGTGCTGCGTGCGGGATTGCGGCAGTGTTTCTCCGCTGTGCCCGCGCGGGGGTTTGATGTTTCGGTCTCTGTGGGTGAGGGGCTGCGGGCCGCGATCGCGGCGCAGGTGGCCGAGCTTGATCAGATGGTGCACAACGATTCCGGTCAATCCTTCTTTCAGGCCGTCTATCACGCCGCCGCGGTCGACCGGAGCTGGCTGGTCAAGCAGCTCACCGAAGCGATCCTTGCTGCCTTGCCACAGGTCGCGGCGGCCAATAGCCTGCCCGAGTTGGTCCACGTCCTCTACGCCGAGGGGTTGTCTACCCGGCTAGATGCGCTTAGTTCGCAGATCAGCGCGTTAAGCATGGCTGCTCCGGCTGCGGCGATCCGGACCTTACCGCGGGATATCAACAACTTCACCGGTCGCCAGGGCCCGCTGCGGCAGTTGATACAGGCGGTGACCAGTTGGGCGAGTACCGGAGGGTTGGCGAGCATCTACGCAATCGATGGGATGGCCGAGGTGGGCAAGACCGCATTCGCGGTGCACGCCGCCCATCAACTGGCTCCGCTGTTTCCCGACGGACAAATCTTTCTCCGGTTACATGCACACACTCCTGGGCAGCAGCCGGTCGATCCTGCTGAGGCGTTGTCCACTCTGCTGCTGGCCATCGGGATCACCCCGCAACGGATCCCTGCCGGTCTCCCAGCGCGAGAGTTACTGTGGCGTGACCATCTTTCCGGGAAAAAGGTGCTGCTGGTGCTGGATGACGTGACGGGGCCGCTGCAGGTGGACCCGCTGCTGCCCGGCACGGCCCAGACCCTGGTGTTGCTCACCAGCCGGCGCCGGCTAACTACGCTGGACGACGCCATGCCAATCAGCTTGGACACCCTTGCCCCCGACGAGGCCGCCGCGTTGTTCGTCCGCATCGCCGCCCGCGCCGACCTGCAGCCCACCGACGCCGCGGTGGCTGAAGTGATCCGGCTGTGTCGGTACCTCCCGTTGGCGCTGCGGCTGGTGGCTGGACGGCTATGCCGTCATTCGACATGGACGCTGAGCGACGCCGCCGCCGACCTGGTCGGTGCAGAAAACCGGCTTACCGCCATCGATGCCGGTGAGCGCGCCATCGGCGCCGCCTTTGACCTGTCCTACCAAGATTTGACCGATGACCAGCAGCGGTTGTTCAGGCGGCTGGGCCTACACCCGGGGCCCGACATCGACGCATACGCTGTTGCTGCTTTGCACGACACACCCTTGGCCGACGCTCGACACCTTCTCGAGAACCTCTTTGACTTGCACCTGCTCGATGAGCCCGTCCGGGGCCGCTACCGCCTGCATGACCTCATCCGCGACTACGCCCGTACCCGAGCTGTCAGCGATTCCCTCGCCGAACGCGATACGGCCGTGGACCGGCTCCTGGACTACTACCTGCACAGCGCCGCCACTGCGGTTGCTCAACTGACCCCGGGCACCGCCCTGAGCATCGAGGCACCAGTTACCCGTCCGCCACGTTCCACCCCGGACCTGGCCACTCGCCAGGCTGCGCTGGCCTGGCTTGAGGCTGAGCGCGCCAACCTGCGGGCTGTCACCGATTACGCCGAACTCCACGCCCGCGAATCCCACGCCGTCTATCTACCTGCTGTGATACACCCATTCCTGCGCGCTCACGGCCCGTGGGACCAAGCCCTGACCCTGCACCACACCGCGCTCAACGCCGCCCGAAAAATTGGGGATCGGCACGGCGAAGCAACCGCCCTCAATAACCTCGGCGATGTCCAACACCTCACCGGTGACTATCACGACGCGATCACCAACCTAGAACAATCCGTCCTGCTGTACCGAGACCTCGACGACCGGCGCGGTCGGGCCAACGCGCTCAACAACCTTGGCTTGGTGCACTACCTCACCGACAACCGTGCGAACGCGACCGCCGCCCTAGAACAATCCCTGCTGCTGTACCGAGACCTCGGCGACCGGCACGGCCAAGCCAACGCCCTGAGCAACCTCGGCCTTGTCCAGCGCCAAACCCAGCACTATGACCGCGCGATGGCTAACCTTGACCACGCCCTGGCAATCTACCGCGACCTCGACGACCGCCAGGGCCAAGCCAACGCACTCAGAAACCTGGGCGCCGTTCACCTGGCTACCAAGTCCTATCCAGACGTGACCACCAGTCTTGAGCAAGCCCTAGCGCTCTACCGCGACCTCAACGACCGCCAGGGCCAGGCCAACGCCTTGCTCATCCTCGGGGTCATGCAGCAACAGACCCAAGACTATGGCCGCGCGATCACCAGTCTCGAGCAAGCTCTAGCGCTCTATCGCGACCTCGAAGACCGCCGGGGTCAAGCCAACGCCCGCAACTATCTAGGCGCCGTTCAGCTCGCCACCGGCTCCGCTCGGCCAGCCGGATCAGCCCCGTCGGCGCCCCCGGCTTAGGCGGTTGTCACGCCACTGAGCAATGCTGCACAGTGTGGAAGACCCGCATCGAGCCAGTGTCCTCGTCGTCGACGACGAGCCGAACATTCTGGCGTTGCTCTCGGCTTCGCTGCGCCTGTCCGGATTCGAGGTGCACGGCGCGGACAGCGGCGTGGGGGCGCTGAACACCGCCGCGCAGATCCGGCCGGACATCGTGGTGCTGGATGTGATGCTGCCGGACTGCGATGGCTTCACCCTCGCTCGCCGGTTACGCGCGCAGCACGACGCGCTGCCGGTGCTGTTCCTGACCGCCCG
>JBHELN010000091.1:0-3866 GCA_046263115.1 Pseudonocardiaceae bacterium
GGCCCGAGCCAGTTGCGCGAGGACCACCAGGCTGGCGATCAACCGGGCCGGCCCGACCAGCATCGCCATATACGCGGCGAACGCCACGAAGGTGCCCAGGCTGATCCGCCCGCTCAGCGTCAGCATGCCGCCCAGGGCGAATACCGCGACCTGGCCCAGCGGCGGGAACGCGGTCAGCGTCGGGGCGAAGGTCGCGTTGAGCCGTGCTGCGCGAATCCGTTCGGAGTACAGCTGCCGGGCCAGTGCCTCGAGCCGGGACACCGCACGGGACTCCTGGCCGAAACCCTTGACCACCCGCACCCCGGTGACGGTCTCCTCGACGTGCTCGGCGAGGTCGGCCGCACGCTGCTGCGCAGACCAGGTAGCCGGGAACAGCGTGCGCCGGGTCCGGGTGGTGACCAGCCCGGTGGCCGGCACCACGACCAGCGCGATGAGCGTGAGCACAGGGGACAGCCACAGCATCGCGACGAACGCGACGGTGAAGAGCACCAGCACGCCCGCCGTCAGGGGCACCAGCGACAACAGGCCCTGTACCAGCGCCAGATCGGAGATGGCGCGGGAGACGACCTGCCCGGTGCGCAGGCTGTCCTGCTTGGCGCCGTCGAGTTTCTGTACCGAGCGGAATACCGCGTTGCGCAGGTCGTGCTGCACTTCCAGGGACAGCCAGCCGCCGAGATAACGGCGTACGAACGCGGTTGCGAACTGCAGCAGCGCCACCCCGGCCAGGACGGCGACCAGCCAACCCAGCCGCTGGGTGATCCCGGCCACGGCGTCGTCGACGGCGAGCCGGGTTAGCAGCGGGGTGGCCGCCTCCGCGCCGACGCCGACGCCGGACGCGAGGAGGGCGCCGAGAGCGAGGCGGGGATGGCGCCAGCATGCGGCCCAGAGCTTGCGGATCCAGCCGCCCCGGTACGCGCGAATCTGTTGGGGCACGCTTGCCAGGTTATGTGGCGATCCCGGCAGTCACGGGCAACCGAGGCCCGGTTCAAGGTCAGGAATGATGTACCGATGCCTTGTCGCCGTGGCTGCGCCGGGCGGTGACCGGGGAAGCGTCGAGCTGACGCGGGACGACTAGCACTTGCCGCGGTCGGCAGAAGGGATTGGAATTTCGAGTGAGCCGTTCGAGCGGTTCAGTTCCGTCACCGATGAGGTGCCGGTGTGCGGTTACCCACACATCGCAAGGCCAGCGGCGACGCCGCAGCCATCCCGAGCAGACTGGGCAGCGCCCAGTGGGGTCAGGCTGGTGTTGGACGAGGAGTTCGCGCCATCCGTCGGTGATGGTCCGGATGTGCCTGCGCGCCAACGGCGCCGACAGTGTCGCGCCCGCCCGTGCAGCCATATCTTCAACCGCCGCCAAGCGATCCAGCACCGCACGCCGCACCCGACGATCCACTGATCTACCTCCTTGTCGCCGACCACCCCGAGAGCGCGCTTGTCCCGCTTAACGACTCGGCCGAACTGCCGTCACGCCGCAGTGCACTGTCTACCGGAGGTCGCTCGTGGACTTAAAGACCTCTCACCCTGCTGTCGTGCCGGTGGGCGGTGGCGGTGGTCGGCGGTCGATCGGGTCCCTCAGACCATCGTGGACGGTGGCCCAGACCGCCATCTATCCACGTCAGAGGCGTTGCGCGGCACTGGATAGACCGGTCGCTCTGCCATGTCGTGCCCCGCCGGCTGCGACGACGACAAGCCGCTGAGGTTCTCGCCGGTCGAAAATCCACCCGATTGCCTAAGCGGCTACCCGCCTTCTTCGACCGGGATAATCGGTGGCCGTGACGGCACGCCCGTATGTCCTGCTGTCGGCGGCCATGTCCATCGACGGCTACCTCGACGACTCCAGCGGTGCCCGGTTGATGCTGTCCAACGAGGCGGACCTCGATCGGGTCGACGAGGTCCGTGCCGGCGTCGATGCCATCCTGGTCGGGGCAACCACGATCCGCCGGGACAACCCGCGGCTGCTCATCCGCTCTGCCGACCGCCAGCAGCAGCGGATCCGGCGTGGCATGGCTGCGCATCCGATAAAAGTCACCCTGACCGGTAGCGGTGATCTGGACGTGAAGGCTCGGTTCTTCACGTCCGGGGACAGCGAGAAACTCGTCTACGCACGCAATACCGCGGTGCCCGCCTCGCGCGGGGCACTCGGGAATGTGGCGACCGTCGTCGCGGCCGGAGAGCCGATCAATCTGGTGGCAGTGCTGGACGATCTCGGCAAGCGCAACGTGGAACGGCTCATGGTGGAGGGCGGTGGAACCGTCCATACTCAGTTTCTCAGCGCCGGACTAGTGGATGAGATCCAGGTGGTGATCGCCCCGTTCTTCATCGGCGATCACGCCGCTCCCCGGTTCGTCCATCCCGGTCGCTTCCCGCACGGTGCGCAACGTCCGCTGACGCTCGCCGAGACTCGCCAGATGGGCGACGTCGTCCTGCTCCGCTACCTCGCTTGCTCCGGCAACGGTGCCCGGTGAGGGGACGTTCGACCGATCGGGATCGGCGGTACCTGCGGCGAGCGATCGAACTCGCGCACAATTGCCCCCCGTCGCGCAGCGCCTTCTCGGTCGGCGCGGTGATCGTCGAGGCCAACGGGGTGGTGATCGCCACGGGTTATTCCCGCGAGACGCATCCCTATGATCATGCCGAGGAGGTCGCTCTGGCCAAGCTCATGCCGCAGGACTACCGCCTGGCCGGAGCGACCCTCTACAGCTCGCTCGAACCGTGCAGTACCCGCTTCTCGCGCCCGCGCAGTTGTACCGACCTTATCCTCGCCACCCCGATTTCGCGGATCGTGTTCGCGTGGCGTGAGCCCGACCTGTTCGTCGACTGCGAGGGCGCCGAATTGCTCCATGCTGCCGACCGGGAGGTGGTGGAGATACCCGAACTCGCCCACCTGGTACGCCGTGCCAACCAGCACCTACTGAGACGTTGAGGTTGGCGGATGCCCTCCACCCCTTTTCATGCCAAGCTGGCGGTTGCGGTCGCCGGCGGCGCGTTGACCGTCGCCGTCGCCGGTCCCGGTGCACCGGGCGCCGCGCCAGTGGTGCTGGGCCTGCACGGTACCACCGGATCGCACCGCTCGCTGGCGGCGGTGGCCCGCCACCTGGCGGCCCGCGACATCACGTTTCTGGTACCCGACCTGCGGGGCCGCGGTGCCAGCGGGGTATTGCCCGGGCCCTACGGACTCAACGCCCACGTGGCCGATCTGGTGGCCGTCCTCGACTACTGGGGCGCGGAACGGGCTGTGCTCGCCGGTCACTCGCTGGGGGCCTGGGTGGCGGCTCGGGCGGCCGCCACACATCCGCAACGCTCCGCAGGGGTCGTGCTGATCGACGGTGGCCTCTCGCCGCGGTTGCCCGGTGGCATCGACCCCGACGCGGTTCTCGACAGCGTCCTGGGCCCGGCTCTGGCCCGGCTCCGGATGACCTTCGCGTCCCGGCAGCATTACCGCGACTTCTGGCGCCGGCACCCGGCCTTCGCCAACTACTGGAACGCCGACATCGCAGAGTTCGTGGATTACGACCTGGTCGGGCCGCCCGGCGCGCTGCGCTCCAGGGTGATCGAGGCGGCGGTGCGGGTCGATGGGCGCGACGTGCTCGACGCCACCGCCGCGTGGGCAGCGCTGGTCGCCGTTGCCGAACCGGTGGTCCTGCTGCGTGCGCCTCGTGGTTTTGCCGACGAACCCAGTCCCTTAGTGCCCAAGACACTGGTCGACCAAGCCAAGCGCATCGTGCCGGCGATGGGCGTGGTGCTCATCGACGACACCAACCACTACCTGATCGTCTTCGGTGATCGCGAGGCGGCCGCCGTGGACGGTGAGATCGCGCGGGTGACCGCGGCTGGTGCTGCATGAGTCTCGGTCGTCGTGTGGGAAA
>JBHELN010000092.1:0-5314 GCA_046263115.1 Pseudonocardiaceae bacterium
GTTTAGGGGTGTGCATCTCGGTGGCGCCCTGCGCGAATGCGAACTCTCGAAGACCACGCTCGAAGGTGCTCTGCACGTTGAAGATTAAATGGCGGGCAGGGTGGCGCACATCGAGGAATCGCCAGTCCAGGCGGTGATCGATCCCTGAGTCCTCCTGGATCGGCAGCGACGGCTCGGCGCGGTTGACGACCTCCACCGTCGTGGGAATCAACTCCACCCCGCCCAACTTGACGGCGGGGTTGTCCACCACGGTGCCCACTACGGTGACTGCCGATTCCAGCGGTGCGCCGTGCTGCAGGATGGCTTCGATCTCGGACGCCGGTTCAGAGCGCTTATTGGTCACCTGTACCACGCCGGTGTGGTCACGGATCAGCACAAACTGGATCTTGCGCTGCAGCCGCAGGGTGTTGATCCAGCCATGAACAGTCACCTGTTCGCCCACGTGCTCAGCGAGGTCCCGTATCAACGTCCTGGGCATGCGGGCAGGCTAGTGCACCGCAGATGTTTGACCCGATCTCTAGGGTGCCCGGTATGGCCCACTTCGGTGATCTGGCGAAGGAGATCTACCAGCGGGGACTCGCCGGCCAACGGCCGGACCTCCCCATGACCGCCGATGGGCTGGAGGCCGCAGCGCGGCAGGTGTTGCCGGCCGAGGCGCTCAGTTACGTGGCCGGCGGGGCGTCCACCGAGCGCACCATCGCCGCGAACCGGGAAGCGTTCGGCCGCTGGCGGATCGTGCCGCGGATGCTGCGCGGGGTCACCCAACGCGACCTGTCCACCACGGTGTTGGGGACGCCGATGACGGCCCCGGTGCTCACCGCCCCGATTGGGGTGCTCGGTCTGGTGCACCCGGACGCCGACCTCGCGGTCGCCCGCGCCGCCGCGGCACTGGGACTGACCAGCGTGCTGTCCACCGCGTCGTCGACCACCCTGGAGGACGTCGCCGCCGCGGCACCGGATGCGCCGCGCTGGTTCCAGCTGTACTGGCCGGGCGATCGGGAGCTGGCCGAGTCGCTGGTGCGCCGCGCCGACGCGGCCGGCTACCGGGCCATCGTGTTGACCGTGGACACCTGGTCACTGGGCTGGCGGCCGCGGGATCTGGCGTTGGCGCACCAGCCATTTCTGCAACGCAAAGGTATCGCCAACTACCTGTCCGATCCGGTGTTCCAAGCCCGGCTGGGCGGGCCACCCGAGGAATCCGAACAGGCCATGCAAAAAGCCGTGCAGGTCTGGATGGAGCTGTTCGGCAATCCGGCGCTGAGCTGGTCGGATCTGTCGCTGCTGCAGGAGTGGACCCGGTTGCCGGTGCTGGTCAAGGGGATCTGCCACCCCGATGACGCGCGGGCCGCGCTGGACCACGGCGTCGACGGCCTGGTGGTGTCCAATCACGGCGGGCGGCAGGTCGACGGGTCCCGCGCGACGCTGGATTGCCTACCCGGCGTGGTGGCCGCCGTCGACGGGCGTGCCCCGGTACTGCTGGACTCCGGGATCCGGTGCGGCGCCGACGTGCTGATGGCGTTGGCGCTGGGCGCGCAGGCGGTGCTGCTGGGTCGGCCGTGGGTCTACGGGATGGGCTTGGCCGGTCAGCGTGGGGTCGAGCACGTGCTACGTGTGGTCCTCGCTGATCTCGACCTCACGCTGGCGCTGGCCGGCTATGCCAAGCCGGCCGAACTGGGCGCGCACAGCGTCGTCCGCGAGACGGTCGGATAACCTGCGAAGATGAGCGGGGAGCCGTGCTGGCTCAATGCCGAGGAGATGCGCGCCTGGCGTACCTACGTGGTAGCCACGCACCTGCTTGATGCCCAGCTCAACCGTGAACTGCAGGAGGAACACCAGCTGGCGCTGGCCGACTACGAATTGCTGGTCAGGCTCTCCGAGGCGCCCTGCGGGCAGGAACGCATGAGCACGCTGGCCGAGCAGGTCGCCTCATCGAAGAGCCGGATCTCGCACCAGATCGGCCGGATGGAGCAGGCTGGGCTGGTGCGCCGCCAGGAGTGCCCGGCTGACCGGCGAGGAGTGTTCGCGGTGATCACCAGTCACGGCTGGGATGTGTTGCGTAGCGCGGCCCCGACGCACGTCCGCGGGGTCCGCGAGCACCTGGTGGATCTGTTGTCCGCCGAGGAGCGGCTCGTGCTGACCGGAGTGTTCGAACGCGTGGTCGAGCACCTGCGCGGGCATTAATCACCTGGCCGGCAATCTGGTGTACCAAAGCCCACCGGCGGCCGACCACCCCCCTCCCGGCGGCCTTGGTCCGAATGGCGTAGTAGGTTCCCCGCACCCAGCCTGGCGTTGGAGTGTGTTCGGGCATCCCGCGGGGAGTGTGGAGCTGATGACAGATCCAGTAACAGGGGTGGCAGCCAATGGGTTCGGCCCTGATCGTGGCCTGATCGGTGTCCCAGAAGCGGGCTCCGGAGCGGGTCCCAGAGCGCGCTCCGTCCAGGGTGGCGCGACCGGCATCGAGCGGACGCCATCTGGAGAGCGCTTCGCTCCTGCGCCGCCGCGGTTGCGAGTGCCGGGCCAGGTCCCTGCCCTCACGCCGGACACCGCGATGCAGAAGGTCATGTTGCCGGGTCTGGTGGAACTGACGCTGGGTAACGTGGTCGTGCCCGGACGCTTCGACCCGCACCGCATCGCCGGTTTCGTGACCCGGCTGGAGGACGTTCCGCCGAGCTCGTCGTCCGAGCTTATCCGGCGCTACGGGTTAGACCAGGTGACCGGCTGGCCGGTCAGCGACGAGCTGCACGTGCTGCGCTTCTACGCGCACGATCCACAGCTGTATATCGCTCCCTTCGAGCGCAGCGTCTTCCAGGTGGATCTGATCGAACTGCCGGCCGGTACCGAGCTGTGGCGGATCGATGCTGAAGGCGACGAGCAGCGCGTGGGCGCCTACCTGAACCGGCAGGTCGGATGGGTCAGCACCGGGCCTGCCGCGCTGGGTCCGGCGGGTTGGAACCGGCCCCCGGCGCCGTTGCGGCCCAGCGTACGGCGTGGTCTGGTCGCCCGGTTCCACGGCGGGGACTACGACGCCGACTTCGGTCCCCAACCCGGTGAGGTGACCCTGCACCCGTTGCCGGGTAGGCGAGTGCCCGAGGAGTTCATCGAGCACGCGGGCGTCTGCTCGTTGGCGGTCATGGTCGATGATCTGGACTCGCTTGAGCTGGTGCGCTGGTGCGGCGGGTGGCACGGCCTGCCGGTGGAGTTGGTGGAGTCGGGGCCGGAGCAAGCCGTGATTCACTACATCGGCGAGAACGGCCCGCGGGCCGCTGACCTCGGCCTCGCGGAGGTCGACTACCGGGTTTGGCGCGGTAGCGTGCCACGTACCGAGCTAGCGGACGTGGCCGTGCAGCGGTATGCGCTGCACGGCTCCTGAGTGGCGTTCGGTGCTGCAGCACTAATCGCCACTCACGACCAGCCACGCGTAGCGTGGCTGCCTGGAAGCGTGGCAGAGCGGTCTAATGCACTCGCCTTGAAAGCGAGCGTACCGAGAGGTACCGGGGGTTCGAATCCCTCCGCTTCCGCCACCGATGACCAGGCATGATGCTGATGAGCGCCGTTGCTTTGCTGGCTGTTTTTACTCCTCGATGTAGCAGCCGTGTAGCAACGGCGTCTCACTCGGCACCCCAATCGATCTTGTCGAGAGCCTCGCGCATGGTGTCGAGGTTGGTGTGCGCGTAGATCCGCATCGTCACGTCCAGGTCGGCGTGCCGGGCAATCGCCTGGACCACATGCGGCGGGGTCCCGAGCTCCAGCAGGAGACTCACGACGGTGTGTCAAAGTCGTGCAGCCGGACTCCGGGCAGCCCAGCCTGCACCCGGATGCCTTCCCAGTGGGTGTTGAGGCTTCGCGGCTCAATCGGTGTACCGATGCTGGTGGTGAAGACCAGATCGTGGTCGGTCCACAACTCGCCAACGTCGTCGCGCATCTTGGCGTGGTGCTCCCGGTGTTCGAGCAGCACCGCGCGGGTGATCTTAGGCAGGGTGATTACGGCGTCTGAGGCATCCGTCTTGGTCTCATCAATGATCAAGCAGCCGGATACCCGCTGTACCGTCTGCGCAACTTGCAGTGTGTTCTTGGCGAAATCGATATCACCCCATCTGAGACCGAGTAGCTCGCCGCGGCGCAGGCCGAGTGTCGCAGCAAGCACATAGACCGGATAGAAACGGGTTTCCTTAGCCGCCGAAAGCAGTTTCTTGATGTTGCTAACGGGTAGGCCCTTGCCGACCTTATAGCGTGGCGTAGGGATCTGGACGAGTTTAGCGACGTTGTGGGGCTCGAAAACTCGATGCAGTGTCTTGACCTGCGCTCCTCGTGTGCTGACCGGTCATGGATGATCGTCGGATGCTGTTGTTGTCGATCTTGTACTGGCTCGTGCGCTGGATGCTCGGCCTGAGCGCCATGATGGTGCGGCGGGACCTGAGCAAGGACGCCGAATTGCTGGTGTTACGGCACGAGAACGCCGCGCTGCGCCGACAAGTCGCCCGGGTGCACTACAGACCCGTCGACCAGGTGTGGCTGGCCGCATTGTCCCGGTTCGTGCCACGTCGCCGCTGGGCAGAGATTTTTCCGGTCACTCCCGCCACGCTCATGGTCTGGCACCGCAGGCTGGTCTCGCGGAGATGGGACTACACCGCACGCCGCCATCCCGGACGTCCCCCAACCGCAGCAGCGATCAAGAAGCTGGTCATTGCCATGGCTACTGAGAATCCAACCTTGGACATCGGCGGGGGCAAGGAGAACTGGTCCGGCTCGGCCACCGTATCGCCGCCTCCACGGTGTGGCAGATTCTCCATGACGCAGGTCTCAATCCCGCGCCTCGCCGGTCGGGTCCGACCTGGAGACAGTTCCTCACCGCCCAAGCCAACGCTGTCCTGGCCGTAGATTTCCTGCACGTAGACACCGTGCTGCTCAGACGAATCTATGCGCTGATCGCGGTCGAGCATGGCTCCCGCCGGACACATCTGATCGGAGTGACCGCGCATCCGACCGGTACGTGGACGGCTCAAGCCGCCCGCAACCTGCTGATGGACCTCGCCGACCGCGCCACCACGATCAAGTTCCTCCTCCGGGACCGGGATTCCCGGTTCACCACAGCCTTCGACGCGGTCTTCGCAGCCGACGGCACCCGGATTCTCACCAGTCCGCCCCAAGCACCGCAGGCGAACGCGATCTGCGAACGGATGATGGGAACACTGCGCCGCGAGCTACTCGACAGAATTCTGATCATCAACGAACGCCACCTGCGCCGGATCCTGGCCGTCTACCTACAGCACTTCAACACCGCACGGCCACATCGGACACTCAGCCAACTCACACC
>JBHELN010000093.1:0-4755 GCA_046263115.1 Pseudonocardiaceae bacterium
AAGGGCGCCGCCACGACTGGCAACCGCTCGGTGATGTCGGACCCGAATACCGCCTCCAGCGCGGGCAGCTCACCGGCAGGAACCGTGACGGTGTCCGTGCCGCTTTCCGGGTCTGGGGTGGTCCCCCGCAGCACACCGGCCAGCACTGGGGCCGTTCGCGCGGCCGGGCTGCGGGTCACCCCCTGGGCGGGCTGCGCTACAGCACCTGCGAAGTGCCACCAGGAGACGCGGGCCCGCGGCGCCGGCAGCAGGACCGCGGCTTGCGCGCCTACCGTCGGCACCACCAGCCGGACCAGGGCGGCCGCCGCCGCGTCGTGCCCGGCCCCGATAGCCAGCTCGCGACCGGCCTCGACCATGAAGTCCGGAGCTTCGAGGTCCGGAGCTCTCGGAGCCTTGCAATGCGGAGCCTTACAATGCGGAGCCTTACAGTCTGGAGTCTCAGCCTGCTCGGGATCTCTGTTGTTGGTGGTACCTCCCGCGCCATGGCCGGTGTCGGAATCCACGTCGCTGATCACCCAGGCCTGCCAACCATCGGCGAGCGGTCGCAACCGTCCGCCGATCGGGCGCCCACCGGGACCGATGACGAACTCCTCGCCGGAGCGCTTCAGCTCAGCGCCGAGATCCAGGCTGGGAAGCAGTAAGCGGGCCGCCGTGTTGAGCAAGCGGATGCGACCGGAGGCATCGTGCACGATGACGGCTTGGTCGATGTCGTCGAGGAGCGCCGGCAGCCCGGGCACCAGCAGGCCGGCTACCGGGTCTGAGTCAGATGCCACTGCATCTCCTCCCCGATCCGGGCTCGTGGCGACGAGGGTAGTCCGAAAGCCTGGTGCGCTCGCCAGTTCATGGCTTTCGAGCCGAACCTGGGTTCGAAAACTAACGCTAATCGTGGCACGCTGCGGGCATCCAACCTGAGATGTGTGTGTTGTCCTCGGAGGGCCCATCGTGAGTCCGCAGCCCGTGTCGGCCGCAGCAACGCTTCCAGAGCGAGGAAATCCGCCCGATCCCGCCGCGCTGGAGCGGATCCTGCTGGCGCTGGAGGAACTTCGCGACGGCAACTTCCGGCGACGCGTGGTGGTCACCGATGCCAGCCTTACCGGCCGGATCGCGACAGTGATCAATCAGATCGCCCAGCGTAACCAGTCACTGGTCGGCGAGTTGGTCCGGGTACGGGAGGCAGTCGGCCAGGATGGCCGGACTCGCGAACGACTCGTCGACGAGGGCGGCGCCGGCTGGTCGGTGGCCGCCGGTGCGATCAACGGCCTGATTGACGACCTGACCCGCCCCACCACCGAGTTGGCCCGGGTACTGGCCGCAGTCTCCGAGGGCGACCTGTCGTCTCGGGTGTCCGAGCAGCCGCTACGCGGGGATTTCGCCCGCCTGGGACACACCGTCAACCGACTGCTCGATCAGTTGTCGCTGTTCGCCGCCGAGGTGACTCGGGTGGCCCGCGAGGTCGGTACCGAGGGCCGGCTGGGTGGGCAGGCGCACGTTCCCGGAGTGGCCGGCACCTGGCGGGACCTGACCGACTCGGTCAACGTGATGGCCGGCAACCTCACCGCCCAGGTGCGCGACATCGCCCAGGTGGCCACTGCAGTGGCCCGCGGCGATCTCAGCCGCAAGATCACCGTCGAGGTCTCCGGCGAGCTGCTGGAGCTCAAAGACACCCTGAACACCATGGTCGACCAGCTGTCCGCGTTCGCCGCCGAGGTGACCCGGGTGGCCCGCGAGGTCGGCAGCGAGGGCCGGCTCGGTGGCCAGGCGGAGGTCCCCGGAGTGGCCGGGACCTGGCGCGACCTGACCGACTCGGTCAACGTGATGGCGGGCAACCTGACCGATCAGGTCCGCAGCATTGCGCAAGTGGCCACCGCGGTGGCTCGAGGCGATCTGAGCCGCAAGATCACCGTCGACGCGCGAGGCGAGATCTCGGAGCTGAAGAACACCCTCAACACCATGGTCGACCAGCTGTCTGCCTTCGCCGACGAGGTCACCCGGGTGGCGCACGAGGTGGGTAGCGAGGGCAAGCTCGGCGGTCAGGCTCGGGTGCGCGGGGTGGCCGGCACCTGGAAGGCGCTCACCGACAACGTCAATGGCATGGCGGAGAACCTGACCAGCCAGGTCCGCAGCATCGCCACCGTGGCCACCGCGGTGGCCGGCGGCGACCTGTCGAAGAAGGTCACCGTCGAGGCCCGCGGCGAAGTGGCCGCACTGGCCGAGACGATCAACCGGATGGTCGACACGCTCAGCGCGTTCGCCGACGAGGTGACCCGGGTGGCTCGCGAGGTCGGCACCGAGGGCACCCTGGGCGGCCAGGCTCAGGTACCCAACGTTGCCGGGACCTGGAAAGACCTCACCGTCAACGTCAATTTCATGGCCAACAACCTGACCAGCCAGGTACGCAACATCGCCCAGGTGACCACCGCGGTAGCCAACGGCGACCTCTCCAAGAAGATCGACGTGGATGCGCGCGGGGAGACTGTGGAGCTCAAAACCACGATCAACACCATGGTGGACCGGCTGTCTGACTTCGCCTCTGAGGTCACCCGGGTGGCCCGTGAGGTGGGCACTGAGGGCAAGCTGGGCGGCCAAGCCGAGGTGATCGGCGTGTCCGGCACGTGGCAGCGGCTGACCGAAAACGTCAACGTGCTGGCCGGCAACCTCACTACCCAGGTGCGCGCAATCGCTGCGGTGGCCACCGCGGTGACCGCCGGCGATCTGACCCGTCAGATCACGGTCGACGCGTCCGGCGAGGTTGCCGAGCTCAAGGACAACATCAACCAGATGATCGCCAACCTGAAGGCGACCACCAGGACCAACCAGGAACAGGACTGGCTCAAAACCAACCTCGCCAGGCTGTCCGGCCTCATGCAGGGCCACCGTGATCTGGCCACCGTCGCCTCGCTGGTGCTCAGCGAGCTCGCTCCCCTGGTATCGGCCCAGCAAGCGGCATTCTTCCTGGTCAGGGAGGAGGCTGAGGGGCCGGCCCCCGGATCGACCACCGTGGAGTTCACGGCCGGATACGGCGTGCAGAAGCCCGATGCCGTCCGTCGCTTCGCTCTCGGCGAGTCGCTGGTCGGGCAGGCGGCTTTGGACAAGCGGACCATCCTGGTTACCGAGGCGCCGCCGGACTACGCCACGATCAGCTCCGGCCTCGGCCAGGCCACCCCCATCAACGTGCTGGTGCTGCCGTTGCTGTTCGAGGACCAGGCGCTGGGCGTGATCGAACTGGCCTCGGTCAACGAGTTCACCACGGTGCACCGAGACCTGCTCGAGCGGTTGCGCGAATCGATCGGCCTGAACGTCAATACCATCCTGGCCAACTCCCGCACCGAGGCGCTGCTGGCCGAATCGCAGCGGCTGGCCCAGGAGCTGACGGCCGGTTCGCAGCGGTTGCAGGCCCAGCAGCACGAGCTGCAGAAGTCCAACACCGAGCTGGCCGAGAAGGCTGCCCTGCTAGCGACCCAAAACCGAGCCATCGAGATCAAGAACGCCGAGATCGAGCTGGCTCGCCAGGAGATCGAAGAGCGGGCCGCCCAGCTCGCCGCCGCATCGCGCTACAAGTCGGACTTCATGGCGAACATGTCCCACGAGTTGCGCACCCCGCTCAATAGCGCGCTGGTGCTGGCCAAGCTGCTGGCCGACAACCTGGACGGCAACCTGATGGACAAGCAGGTGGAGTTTGCCAGGACCATCCACTCCGCCGGCAGTGACCTGTTGCAGCTGATCAACGACATCCTGGACCTGGCCAAGGTCGAGGCGGGGCGGATGAAGCCGTCGATCTCGGATGTCGCGATGAGTGCGGTGGTGAAATACGTCAGAAACCTCTGCGAGCCGTTGGCTGCGGAAAAGGCGTTGCACTTCGTCGTGGAGCTCGATCCGACGCTGCCGACCATCCTGCGCACCGATGAGCAACGCTTGCAGCAGGTACTGCGCAACCTGACGTCCAACGCGGTGAAGTTCACCGACGAGGGCGGGGTGACGTTGCGGATCCGGCCGGCTGCTGCTGACGAGGTGGAGAGCGAAGCGCTGCGCGCCGCGCCGAGCCGGGTGGCGTTCGAGGTAGAGGACACCGGCATCGGGATTCCGGCGGACAAGCTGTCGGTGATCTTCGAAGCGTTCCAGCAGGCCGACGGCACCACCAGCCGGCGTTACGGCGGTACCGGGCTCGGGCTGTCGATCAGCCGCCAGCTCACCCAGTTGCTCGGCGGCGAGCTGACCGTCCGCAGCGAACCCGGGGTGGGCAGCGTGTTCACCCTCTACCTGCCCGAAGTCGCGCAGCCGTCCACCCCAGCGGTTTCCGAGAGCCCGGCCCCGGACACTGCTCTCGACAAGGTCACCGGACCGGAGCTGGTGCCGGCGGCGCGATCGCTGCCGCAGCTACCCCCGGCATCCGGCGAGGCGGCGCCGCGCTTCCACGGGGAGAAGATCTTGATCGTGGACGACGACCTGCGCAACGTCTTCGCGCTGAGCAGCATGCTCGAGGCGCATGGTCTGAACGTCGTCTTCGCCGACAACGGGGTGGCCGGAGTCCGCGCCTTGGAACGCAACGAAGACATCGCGCTGGTGTTGATGGATGTGATGATGCCCGAGCTGGACGGTAACGCGACGATGGCCGCTATCCGCAACCTCAACCGCTATGCGGATCTACCCATCATCGCCGTGACCGCCAAGGCGATGAAGGAGGATCGGGCCAAGAGTCTGGCCTCGGGGGCCAACGACTACGTCACCAAGCCCGTGGACACCGATTTGCTCCTGCGG
>JBHELN010000094.1:0-5820 GCA_046263115.1 Pseudonocardiaceae bacterium
CGATAAGAGTCACTCGTGCTCCTTCCCGCTCGGAGCCCGTGAAGCCCTGCCAGGGTCTCCGCGCCGCAGTCTCTTCATCCGGCCGTGGGTCACCGCGGCAGCGACGAAGGATCCGTACTGCCGGTCAACCGGCGTTCGCGGCAACCCGGATTCCGGTGGGCATGGTGCCGGCGAGATGTTCGGCGACGGCCACGCCGAACTATCGACGACCGGCATCTACCACCATCCCTCTCCGATGACCGGCAACGCCGGAAGGCGTCCCGCAGATGAGTATATAATACTCGTAAAGCTTCGCAAATGCGGATTACTCGCCGTGTCTCTAGATATCCCCACTGCAGGTAGGTCGCCATGGGCACGCGTGCAACCCGTACCCTCATCTGTGGTTGGGCGCGCAGCGCCGGGAGGGCGCACGGTGCCGCACGGGGCAGCGCCGGTTGCTAATACCGGGAGAAGGAGTGATGTGTCAGCTTCCGATCATGCGCGAACTCTCGCGCTGACCGCGGCGAGCGCGGCGGCCGGGAAGAAGGCGCACAACATCACCCTGCTTGACGTGTCTGATCAGTTGGTGATCACAGACTGTTTCGTGATTGCGTCGGCGCCCAACGAGCGCCAAGTCCAGGCCATCGTAGACGCCGTGGAAGAGCGGATGGCGGCCGCGGGGAGCAAACCGGTGCGCCGCGAAGGCGCCCGTGAGGGGCGCTGGGTGTTGCTGGATTTCGTTGACGTTGTGGTGCACGTGCAGCATGCCGAGGAGCGTTCCTTCTATGGTTTGGAGCGGCTGTGGAAGGACTGCCCGGTCATTCCGTTCGACGTCAGCGCCAGCGAGGCGGACGAGTCGGAGTGACCTTGCGGCGGCTCGTGCTCTGGCGCCATGGCGAGACTGACTTCAACGCGGCGCGGCGGATCCAGGGTCAGCTTGACTCGAAGTTGACTCCCACCGGCCTCCGCCAGGCTCGTCGCGCGGCCCGTTGGCTTGCGGAGCTGGAACCGGCGGTCTTGATGACTTCTGATCTGTCGCGAGCTGGAGACACCGCGGCTGTGCTCGCGGCCGAGACCGGGATACCGCTTCAGGTTGACAAGCGGTTGCGGGAGACCAATTGCGGGACGTGGCAGGGCCTGACTCACGCTGAGGTCGAGGCGCTCTGGCCGGGTGATCTGCAGGTCTGGCGCGGTAACCCGCAATGGGCGCCGCCGGGTGGCGAGACCCGGGTGGAGGTGGCCGCTCGCGCTGCGCACGTGGTGGCCGAGCTCGACGCGGACTGTCCGGGTAGCGCGGTGTTGTGCACCCACGGTGGGTTGATCGCCGGTCTGACCCCACTGCTGCTCGGCATACCGGTATCGAGTTGGTCGGTATTCGGCGGGATCAGTAATTGCCACTGCACGGTGCTGATGCGCCGCGGTACTGGATGGCGTTTGTTCTCTTACAACAGTGCCGCTCCCGTGTAGCAGTCGTTGTCGCGCTGATGATCGTGTCCGTTGCTGTCGTCACAGACTCGACCGCGTATTTTCCGAAAGGTTTAGCCGAGCGCCATGGTATTCGGCAGGTTCCCCTGCATGTTCTGGTGGACGATCGACACTGGCTGGACGGGGTGGAGTTCGGACCGGCCGAGCTGGTGACCGCACTGGCGCGGCGTGCGTCGGTGACGACTTCCCGTCCAACACCGGAGGAATTCCAAGCGGCTTACACCGACGCTATCCGGGCCGGTGCTGACACCGTCGTCTCGGTGCATCTGTCTCGTGCGCTGTCTGGCACCTGGGAATCCGCGAGGCTGGCTGCCGAGCGGCTCGGAGCGGAGCGGGTGACGGTGGTCGATTCGCGCTCCACCGGGATGGGCTTGGGCTTCGCCGCGCTCGCCGCGGCTGCTGTAGCGGCTGAGGGTGGTGACACGAGCGCCGTGGCTGACGCCGCCGCGCGGGTAGGCGCCCGTACCCGGGCGTTCTTCTCCGTGGACAGCCTCGAGTACTTGCGCCGTGGCGGGCGGATCGGCCAGGCGGCTGCCCGGCTGGGGACTGCCCTGGCCGTCAAACCGCTGTTGCACGTCGACTCGGGCCGGGTTGTGCCGCTGGAGAAGGTTCGTACCGGTACCCGCGCGCGGGCCCGGTTGGTAGAGCTGGTGGTCCAGGTCGCCGGATCGGCTCCCTGCCGGCTTGCGGTACATCACCTCGGGGCGGCCGAACGCGCCGACGATCTCGTCGCACAACTGCGAGCCCGAGTCCCGGCGGTCTCTGAATGTCTGCTCTCAGAGGTCGGCGCGGCGATCGGTGCCCACGCTGGGCCGGGAATGCTCGGTGCCGTCGTCCTCCCGGAAGGCACCGCAGTGCAACCGGCGCCGGGCTGAGCGACGACCGCTCGACCGACGGCAGGCGTTCGATCCCTGCGGCGAAAAGGTCGCGGGGCTTGACGCGGATGAGCGGTCCACCGCAGGACAACGGGCTCGCCTTGGCTAGTCATCGCTCCCGTCGGTGCTCACTGCTGCCGCGGTTACTAACTGTTGCTACAACTCGAGGGGGGCGGCCCCGCGCAACAGTACAGGGTCGCACAACGCTCCGACGACGATCGCGGCGTAGGCGTGACGCAGCCCGACTTATCCCCATCGACCCCTGTTGTCCACAGCCGACAGTCGAGTCGTTCGAGTAAAACGGGCAATCGTCCTAGCGTCGTCCCGTGGCCTTGATCCCCAGCTTTCCGTCTCTCGACGCCGGTGATTCCGAGCTTGTACGTGCGCGTTTGATAGCGCTGGGTGGTGCGGCCGCTGCGGGCCCGGACCCTGGTGATCCAGATATCGGTGACCGGGCGGTTATCGGCTCACCGCGTCAGACCGGTCCGGACGATGGCGGCGGGGTTCGCGCCGTGTCGCGCGCGGGCCGGCTGGTCCAGCGGTGGGTGCCCGCGCCGTTGCGGGACGCCCGGTGGGATCCCGGCCGGCCGGGAGCCCTGGTGCTGTAGGGCGTCGCGGCACTGGCTGCGGTGGTCGCCGCGATCGGCGTATGGCGGGAGCGTCCGGTACCCGAGCCGGCTCCGGTGCTGCCGCTGGTCACCGCCGCAGCGGCGAAGGCCTCCTCGGCGCCAGCACCTGGTCCTGCGCCAGAGGTAGTTATCAGCGTGGTCGGCCGGGTGCCGCATCCCGGCCTGATCCATTTACCAGACGGCACCAGGGTAGCTGACGCGCTGGCCGCAACCGGCGGTGTGCTGCCCGGCACCGATCTGATGGGTCTCAACGTCGCCCGGCGGCTGGCTGATGGTGAGCAACTGCTGGTCGGTATGGCGCCACCGCCGGGGCAGCCGACCGCCAATCAGGTGCCCGGCGCTCCCGGGTTACCTCAGGTTGTAAATCTCAACACAGCAACACTCGAACAGCTTGACACGTTACCCGGCGTGGGCACGGTGACCGCCCAGCGGATCCTCGACTGGCGCGTCGCGCACGGTCGCTTCACATCGGTGGATCAGCTCCGTGAGGTCAGTGGTATTGGCCAGGCGCGGTTGGCCCAGCTTAAGCATCTGGTGCGGGTGTGACCGCTGGGGTAAAACGCCCCTCGATCGATGCGGGCACCATCGCGCCCGCAGCGGGGCATCACGACTTGCGCCTGGTGCCCGCCGCTCTCGTCGGCTGGGCCGTGGTGCTTTGCGGTCTGCACCTTGGGCCGATAGTGACTGCTGGGTTCGGAGCGGTGGGGATGCTGGTTGCCGGAGTCGCTGCGCTGCGTGGCCGTTCACCGGTAATTCTCGCGATGGCCGGGGTAGTCGCAGCTTTGGCGCTGGTGGTCGGGACGCAGACGTGGCAAGTCGAGCGCCATCCAGTGCGTGCGGCCGCAGAGCGGGGTTCGGCGACGACTGTGACCGTTCGCTTGCATGACGACCCGCGGGCGGTGGCGTCCCCCGGGTACGGTGGTCGGCGACCCGAGCCGCAGCAGGTGGTGATACGGGCGGGACTCGAGTCCGCGCAGATCGCAGGGCAGCAGTGGCGCACTGGTGGTCGGGTCATACTGCTGGCGCCGGCGGGGGGTTGGACTGGCCTGCTCCCCGGTCAACGGGTGCGAGCGACCGGACTTCTTGCCGTACCCGATCGGCCCGACCTGACGGTGGCCGTGCTGCGGGTACGGGGTGGGCCGCAGGTGTTGTCGGCGCCAACCGCAGTGCAGCGGGTTGCCGAAAGGTTGCGATCCGGGCTGCGACTGGCTGCCAGGGTTCTCGATCCCGAGCCGGCCGGGCTCTTGCCCGCGCTCGTGGTCGGCGACACGTCGGCGATGGTGCCCGCGGTCCAGGTGGACTTTCGCGCTGCAGGGCTCACTCATTTGATCGCCGTGTCGGGCACCAATGTCGCGATCTTGTGTGGGGCCGTGCTGGGGCTGGCCCGGCTCGCTCGGTTAGGACCGCGGACCGCGGTTGTGCTGGCGGGAGTGGTCCTGGTCGGTTTTGTGGTGTTGTGCCGCCCGTCACCGAGTGTGCTACGAGCAGCCGTGATGGGTGCCGTCGCCTTGCTGGCCCTGGTGCTCGGTCGCCGCCGGTCGGCGGTGCCCGCGCTGTGCGCTGCCGTGCTTGTCCTGCTGGTGGCTGATCCTTCGCTCGGTGGCGACCCGGGGTTCGCGTTGTCGGTGCTGGCCACCGGTGCGCTGGTGTTACTCGCGCCGGGTTGGGTCGAGGCGCTGCATCACCGTGGGGTGCCACCGGGCGTCGCCGAGGCATTGGTGGTTCCTGCCGCTGCTCACGTGGTCACCGCCCCGTTGGTGGCCGGCCTGTCCGGTCAGGTCAGCCTGGTGGCGATTCTGACAAACTTGCTGGCCGCACCGGCGGTGGCACCGGCAACGGTGCTCGGCGTGCTCGCCGCGGTGCTCGGGGGGCTGGAGCCGGGCGCCGCCACCGTCATGGTGCATCTGGCGGGCCCGGCTGTGAGCTGGCTGGTCGGTGTCGGTCACCAGGGAGCTGCTGTTCCCGGTGGGGTGTTGCAGTGGCCGGCAGGGACCCTTGGTGCACTCCTACTGGCGTTGATCGTCGGAGGCGTGCTGCTCGCAATGCGGGCACACCGGCTGCGGGTTCTCGCTGCGGCGGGATTGATTGGCGCTCTGCTGATCCTCGTGCCGACGAGGTTCGTCGCCCCCGGCTGGCCAGCGGTCGGCTGGGTGATGGTCAGCTGCGACGTCGGGCAGGGTGATGCGGTGGTGCTGGCTACCGCAGATCCCGGTCGGGCGGTGCTCGTCGACACCGGACCTGATCCAGGATCGGTGTCAGCTTGTCTCGACCGCCTCGGCGTGCGACGACTCGCCCTGATTGTGATCAGCCATCTGCATGCCGACCACATCGGCGGGCTGGCCGGCGCGCTCCGTGGAAGGGCGGTCAGCGCAGTGGCGCTCGGTCCCGGACGTAGTCCCCCATGGGCATTCGCTCAGGTGCTTCGGGCCGCGGCGGCAGCTCGCGTGCCGGTGGTCGCGCTGACCGCCGGGCAACAGCTGGCGTGGAACGGGCTGGCGCTCAAAGTGCTGGCGCCACTGCGAAACCCGCCGGCGGGGCAGGGCCACCAGGCTGAGGTCGATGGCACTTCGGTGAATAACACCTCAGTAGTGATCAAGGCGACTACCGCAGTTGGTCGGGTGCTACTCACCGGGGATGTGGAGCTCGACGCTCAGGCGGACCTGCTGGCGAGTGGCCAGGATCTCCGGGCTGATGTGCTCAAAGTCGCGCACCATGGCTCGCGGTTCAATGCCGAGCAGTTCCTCGCCGCGGTGCGGCCGCGGGTCGCGATTATCAGCGTCGGGGCGCACAACCGGTACGGCCATCCGAGCCAGCACGTGATCGACGTCTTGATCGCGGCTGGCACCCGAGTG
>JBHELN010000095.1:0-3262 GCA_046263115.1 Pseudonocardiaceae bacterium
GCGACATGCCCGCACTCATGAAACGCCGCCGCCACCACGATCATCCCAATGACCAGCAGGGTCAACCCTGGTCGCGAGACCAACGCCAGTGCGCTGGGCACTATCTGAGCTGTGCCGCCGCGCGCGATGATCGCCACATCCAGGCCGACGAACGCAGCCAATGCGCTGACGATCACTGGCGGCCAGAACATCGGCTGGAAAAGCCTAGCGATGCGCCACACCATCCGCTCGGGAACCACCCCAACCCGGAATCTCAACGCCAGCAGCGGATCCGGCTTCACCATCGTTTTCGCTGGTGGCTCGCCGGTACCGGCCGGCGAATCATCCGCCACCAAGCCCGCCGGACACAGCTTCTGGTCGATCAAGAACGCCACCTGGTCAGCCCGTAAGACCCGATCGAGGGCGTCGCCGAGCGCCTCCGCTATCTGCTCGAGATCGCGTTCGCCGTCCAGCTTGGCGGCCAGCAGATACAACAGGCGAGACAACTGGATGACCTGGCCGTCAATCCGGCGAACGATAAACTTCTGCTCCTGGAAACCGGACCCCCGGTACTCTCCGATCAGTTCCGTTCCGTCCGCCAGCTGCGGCATTCTCCCTGCAACGTTGACCACAGCACTTGCCTGTACAGGTAAGAGACACTCGGTATTGATGGCACCCTCCCGACTTGAGATTCACAGCATCGGCTACTGCCAGCGCCTTGCCGTGAACACTTTTTGAGGGAGGGCGCCATAGCGGGCGCGCCTCCCAGTAGTATTGCCCGGATATGAGGTCATTAGCTGACCGGTTCGACTCAGAGTCCCCATCCGTTGAGGAAATTGTGGAAATTGAAACCGGCGTTGCCGCCGAGCCCGTGGCCGCCGTTGGCTCCGCCAATGCGTTTCCGCCGTTGGCGCTACCGCCGGCGCCACCCTGGGCGGTGCCAGCGCTGTTGGCCTGGTGACCTGCGCCCACGTTGATCGGGAAGAAGATCATTCCGGTACCGCCGGTTGCGGTGCCGCCGGCGCCGCCGGTGGTAGCGCCGCTGCTGGTGCCGCCGGCGCCACCCGTTCCGTTAGCGTCGGCAACCATGGACATGACTGAAAAAACGGTACGGCTTGGCAGAAGCTCAACGTGCTGGCCATTCAGCTCAGCAAAGGTCATCGCGTCAGACATCAATTCCTCCAGTAGAAACGTGATCCCGCTGAACCGGGGACAGAGCCTGTCGTGAGTCCACCCCATCCGAACTGCTATCGGGTGATTGAGCCTGTCGTGATGATTCATCGCGGGGGATCTTCAACCGTAGCCAGAAATCGGTGCGAACCGCTCGTATGGTCCTAGCAGGTGCCAATTAAGTGACTAGCCGAATACGGCACGTTCGAATAGTCGCGCCGTCCTGCACGTAGACATGTAGTCGCATAATGAATATTGAATGACTGCATAATTAATGCCCGGATGAATGCCTGGTAAATTGATGTGGGATAGGTGTCGATGCGCGGCACCTCGTCCGCGCTTGAGCACACGGCCTACTCAGCTGGGGTGCTGCACGGCTCGGGTGTTGCGTAGCGTGGGGCTGTGGCCGTCACCCTGCACAGCGGATCCCCGCAGCCTCCGACCAAGTTGCCACGCACGGTAGGCGCGCTGCGCGCCTCCGGGCACGTGCAGCGTGAGATCAAAGATGAAATACGGGTGAACCTGCTTGCTGCGTTGCGCAGTGGCCGTGATCCGTGGCCGGGCATTATCGGGTTCGCCGGCACGGTGTTACCGCAGCTGGAGCGGGCGCTGCTGGCCGGACACGACGTGGTCCTGCTGGGTGAGCGCGGCCAGGGCAAAACCCGGCTATTGCGCACCCTGGTCGGGCTGCTGGATGAGTGGACGCCCGTTATTGACGGCGCTGAGCTGCCCGAACACCCATACCAACCGATCACCCCGACCTCGATCCGGCGCGCCGCCGAGCTCGGTGACGACCTGCCGGTGACCTGGCTGCACCGCTCGCTGCGCTACACCGAGAAACTCGCCACCCCGGACACGTCCGTCGGTGACCTGGTGGGCGATGTCGATCCGGTAAAGGTCGCGGAGGGTCGCCGGCTGGGTGATCCGGAGACGATCCATTACGGGCTGGTACCGCGAGCACACCGTGGAATCGTCGCTATCAACGAGCTGCCCGACCTGGCTGAGCGCATCCAAGTCGCGCTGCTCAACGTGATGGAAGAGCGCGACATCCAGGTCCGCGGCTATACGTTGCGGTTACCGCTGGACGTGTTGCTGGTGGCCAGCGCCAATCCCGAGGACTACACCAACCGGGGCCGGATCATCACGCCGCTCAAGGATCGTTTCGGCGCCGAGATCCGTACCCACTACCCCCGGGAGATGGCCGCGGAGGTCGCCCTGGTGGCGCAAGAAGCGGATCTGGACAGCATCGGTGCGCAGGTGGGGGAGCCGTTGCTGGAGGTGCTGGCGCGGTTCGCCCGGCACCTGCGCGCCAGCGCAGCGATCGACCAGCGCTCCGGGGTGTCGGCGCGGTTTGCGGTGGCGGGTGCAGAGACCGTCGCTGCCGCTGCGCTGCGCCGCGCGGCGCTGACCGGTGAGGACCACGCGGTGGCTCGGCCCGTTGATCTGGAAGCGGTTCCGCCGGTGCTGCGCGGCAAGCTGGAGTTCGAGTCGGGATATGACCAGGTTTCCGAACGCGGCGCTGGGCGTGACGAGCAGGGTGAGGTGCTCACCCACCTGCTGCGCAGAGCGGTGGCCGACACCGCCCGGGCGCGGCTGCGGGGGTTGAACCTGGCGCCGCTGGCGGCGGCTGTCTCCGGCGGCCACCGGGTGGCCACTGGCGAGCAGGTCCCCGCCGCCGAGGTGCTCGCCGCCCTCCCCGAGCTGCCAGTGCTGCACGAGGTCGCCACTCGGCTCGGCGCCGCACCGGACGGCCCAGCCGGTCCGATCGCCGCCGCCATCGAGCTCGCCCTGGAGTCGCTGTATCTCACCCGCAAGCTGGGCAAGGATGTCGAGGACGGCCGCACGGTGTACGGGTCCCGGCAATGACCTCGGCAAGCCGGTACAGCTACGGGCCCTGGCACGGTGGCCCAGATCCGTTGGCGCCACCACCCGACCTATCCGCCGCGCTGGATCAGATTGGTCGCGACGTGATGGACGGGGCATCACCGCGAGCGGCGATGCGGGAGCTGCTCCGCCGCGGGCTGCCCGGCACCCGGGGGATGGACGAGCTGGCCCGCCGGATCTGGCAACGCCGCGCCGAGATCACCCGCCGCCACCGGCTCGACGGCACCCT
>JBHELN010000096.1:0-3007 GCA_046263115.1 Pseudonocardiaceae bacterium
GGTATGGCCCAGATCGTGCCCAGCGCGGTGGCGTTGGTCTACCAGCCGGCGTTGACGCTCTTGGTGATCGGATTACTGCTGGTGTCGGCGGCGTTTCACGAGTGCGGGCATGTAACCGCGTGCCGCTACGGCGGCGCCAAACCGGGCGTGATGGGTTTCGGGTTGTACCTGGTGTGGCCGGCGCTTTACAGCACGGTCACCGACTCGTACCGGCTGGGTCGGGTCGGGCGGCTGCGCACCGAACTGGGCGGCGTCTACTTCAACGCCGTGTTCATCGCCGGCATGTGCGTCGCCTACATCGACACCGGCGCGCCGTGGCTTTTGGTGGCCATCGTGGCGCTGCATATCGAGACCGCGACGCAATTCCTGCCGATGATCCGGCTGGATGGCTACTATATCTTGTCGGATCTGATCGGTGTGCCGGATCTATTCAGCAGGATGGGCCCGGTATTGGCGAGCATCATCCCCGGCCGACCCACCCATCCCCGGGTACTGGAGCTCAAGCCCTGGGCGCGTCGCACGATCACCCTGTGGGTCCTCGTAGTGGTGCCTTATCTGGGGTATTGGTTGGTCGGGTTCTTACTTGTGGTGCCTAAGGTGCTGCCCGTGGTGTGGAATCGGCTGGTCGAACTGAGCCACGCGGTGGCGGTGAAGGCGGCGGAGGGTCATATAGCCGAGACCACCTTGGGCGTCGTACAGATCATTCTGCTGTTGATACCGTGGGTGGGATCTTTACTGATGTTGGGCATGATGGTGCGCCGGCCAATTCGGTGGCTGCTGACTCGCTCGCCCCTCTCGCGGCTGCGTGCAGGGGGGGCGTAGTGCGTGCCGGCCCGGACGGCAGTGCGGAGTGGCGCACCGTCCGGGTCGCCCGGGTGCTGGGGATGCTCGCCACGACGGCATTGCTGGCGGGTTGTCTCGGCACCTCGGCCGATGGAGGCATCGGAGGTAATGGTGGGGACGGCTACGGCGGTTGGGGTGGCAACGGATATGGCGGCAATGGCGGCAACGCCAACGGGCGCGCCGGCGCTGACGGCGCGGCCGACGCGGCCGGCGGCGGTTTTTCCGATCCCGCCGCGGTGGCCGGCTCTGGCCGGCTGATCAGCCGGACGATCGACCTTGCCGAAGTCACCTCGGTGGTGGCGGAGGCTGATTTCGTAGTGCACCTGCGGGCGGGCGGAACCGCGCAGGCGATAGTCACAATGGACGACAACCTGGCAGACCGGGTGGACGCCACCGTCACCGGTGACCAGCTACGGCTGGGAATCAAGCCGGGCCGCAGCGTCCGGAACGCAACGTTATCCGCTGACGTCACTGTGGGCCGGCTCGATCGGCTGGCTGCCAGTGCAGCCAGCAGGGTGGTGCTGACCTCCACCATCAACAGCCCCCGGCTGCAGGTGGTCGTGAGCGGAGCCGGCTCGGTCACCGGACCGGTCCAGATCGGTCCGGTGGAAGCCGACGTCTCCGGCTCCGGCACCCTGGGCCTATCCGGGCAGGTGCGGGATCTGCGCCTGCAGGCGGTGGGGGCCGGTCGGCTTCGGCTAGCTGATCTTACCGTCCGCCACCTCGACGCGACACTGTCTGGGGCGAGCCGCACTGTCGTCACGGTCAGCGACACGCTGGCCGTAGAGGCCACCGGAGCGTCGATGCTGCGGTACCGCGGCACGCCGGAGATCACCCACTCCCAGACGTCGGGGATGTCCTCAGTTGTGGCTGATTCACCGTAGTGACGTGACGTAATGGATGGCTGTTGGTGCCTGACTAACAATCCAGAGAGTTTTGGAAACACGAAACAGTATGTCACCAGATGAGTACGCGCTGTTACCGAGTGGCGATCCCTCGGTTTTACTCACAGTAGTATTCACCGTCTAAGAAGAAGTCGCCCATGGCTATCTCCTCACAGTTAGCTTATGCTGACGTCGAGGGGTATTGGCGCGACGCGGGGGGGCGTAGCCAATGTGTCAGGGGGGGCCGTGGCGGCCGGCTGTTTACACCATGCCGTCAACTATGCCTCCGACCAGCGCCGGGTACCGAGCGCGTTGGTCGGGTCCACGATGAGAACGGATTCGTGGATGCTCACCGGGCGTGACTCAGAGTTGCAGTTTATTGCTGAGCGCTTAACCGGTGGAGAATCACGCAGTGTCGTCATCGCTGGCCCTGCCGGAGTCGGCAAGACCCGACTCGCCCGTGAGGCGCTGGCGGTAGCAAAGCGTGGTGGTCGGGTGACACGGTGGGCGGCCGGAACCAACGCGGCAGCGACCATTCCCTTAGGGGCGGTGGCGCATCTGGTGCCCGCCGTGGAAACGGTGTCAGAGCCATTGACCTTGCTGCAGCGCGCCGGAGCTGCGATCGCCGAGCAGGGCAAGGGCCACCGGTTGGTCATCGGGGTCGATGATGCGCACTTGCTCGATGAGCTGTCGGTGACGCTGCTTCATCAGCTGGCCCTGACCCGCACTGCATGCGTGGTGCTGACCGTACGGACCGGGGAACCTGCTCCCGATCCAGTGGTGACGTTGTGGAAGAACGGGTTGGCCGACCGGTTGGAGCTGGCACAGCTGCCGCGGGCGGCGATGAACCGGTTAGTGACCGGTGTGCTCGGCGGGGTGGTCGACAGCCGCACGATCGAACGGTTGTGGCGCGCCACCCGCGGAAACGCATTGTTCCTTCGCGAGCTGGTGGAGGGCGGATGCGAGACCGGTTCGCTGCGGATGCGCGATGGTGTGTGGCGCTGGGAGGGCCGGATGGAGCCCACGCCACGGCTCCGGGAGATCGTGCAGGCCCAGTTGGGTGGACTGGGTTCGGACGAGAGGACCGCACTGGAGCTGCTGGCCACTGACGAGCCGCTGGGCCTGGGCCGGGTGGCCAGTCTGATCAACCCTGAGGTGGTTGCGGTGCTCGAGCGCCGCGGCTTGGTGGTGGTGGTCAACAGTGGCTGGCGGGCTGAGGTCCGGTTGGCGCATCCCATCTACGCCACCGTCGTGCGGGATCAGCTGCCGGAGGCCAACGC
>JBHELN010000097.1:0-5050 GCA_046263115.1 Pseudonocardiaceae bacterium
TGAGCGACTACCCCCACGGCAGCGCGGGTAACCGCCGGGACGCGACCGGTCGGGACGCAGACTGATGCCGGTACCGGTTAGATCAGCTGATGCCCGCGTTCTGGTCATCGGCGGCGGCTCGCCGGTACTGCGGCGGCGCTGACTCTCGGCAAGGCCGCCATCGACGCCACCGTCTATGAAGCGCATCCGGTGTCCGACAGCAGCAGTTCGGAGAACATCTCGCGCAGCCGCTCGCGGGCCTGGCCGGCGTTGGCCTGGGCGTGGGCGTAGCCCCGCAACGACGCTGAGGACAGCTGGTCCACGGCGGCGAAGATGACCGCGGCCAATCCCGCGAACATCTCGGCGGGAACACTGAGCCGCAGCGCGGTGTCGGACACGTGGCGCCAGGCCACCGCGGCGCCGGTCCGGTTGGCGGCCAACAACGGGTTGATCTCGCGCCGCTGCTGGTAGTGGATGCGCCGATCTGCTCGGATAGGGCCAGCTCTATCCCGGAGGCCAGCTGTGGCGCGCTCGTCGACGGGTCCCGCTGGGCCAGGCCGACCAGCCGGGAGATGAATTCCTTCGAAGCGCCGAGAATCTCTTCGAAATCCCCGGCGAGAAATCCCGCATAGCCGGGTTGCTGCTCGGCGAGCAGCTCACCGACCTGGCCAGGATGATCAACAGCCGGTCGACGATCGCGGGTATCAGCTCGCGCATGTGGACGCGGTTGTCTGCGGTGGGCATGACCCAGGTTCCCCTCGTCCTGACGCTGAACAGGGTCGGCGTACCCACAGGCCATCCGACGATGCCTGCCAACAGGGGACAACTCAAGGAGTCGAGAACTGGCTGTCGCGCGATACCCAGCGGGGCTGGCTTGTGACGTCCGTCACGAAACAGCTGTGCATAGGCGAGACGGTCGTGGGAACGCGGAGCTGGACAGGGCCCAGCGGGGCCTCGTCCGGGGATGTCAAGGGAGAGACCGTGGCCACATCGACTGTTGCCGACCACCTGCTGGGCCGCTTGCGCGACTGGAAGGTCGACACGGTGTTCGCCTATCCCGGCGATGGCATCAATGGGCTGCTGGCCGCGTGGGGACGGGCCGATAACCACCCGCAGTTCGTCCAGGCCCGGCATGAGGAGATGGCGGCGTTCGAGGCGGTCGGGTACGCGAAGTTCACCGGGCGGCTGGGGGTGTGCGCGGCGACATCGGGACCTGGAGCGATCCATCTGCTTAACGGCCTGTATGACGCCAAGCTCGATCACGTGCCGGTGGTGGCGATCGTCGGGCAGACCAAACGCAGTGCAATGGGCGGCTCTTATCAGCAGGAAGTCGATCTGCTGAGCCTGTATAAGGACGTGGCCAGCGACTACCTGCAAATGGTCACCGTGCCCGAGCAGCTGCCCAACGTGCTGGACCGGGCGATCCGCATCGCGCTAGCGCGGCGGGTGCCGACAGCGATCATCGTGCCGGCCGACGTGCAAGAGCTCGATTACTCACCACCGACCCACGCGTTTAAGATGGTCCCCTCTAGCCTGGGCGTCTGCTGGCCCGAGCTGGCACCGGACTCCGATGCACTGCGGCACGCGGCGAAGATCCTCAACGCCGGGCGCAAGGTCGCGATCCTGGCCGGCTCCGGGGCCCGCGGCGCGGCCACCGAGCTGGAGCAGGTCGCGGACCTGCTGGGCGCTGGGGTGGCCAAGGCGCTGCTGGGCAAGGACGTGCTGTCCGATGAGCTGCCGTATGTGACCGGCTCGATTGGGCTGCTGGGGACCCGGCCGAGCTATGAGATGATGCGCGGCGCCGACACCTTGCTCACGGTCGGGTCTAGTTTTCCCTATACCCAGTTCATGCCCGAGTTTGACCAAGCCCGGGCGGTGCAGATCGATCTGGATCCGGGCATGATCGGTATGCGCTACCCGTATGAGGTGAACCTGGTCGGCGACGCGGCGACCACGCTGCGGGCCCTGATTCCGCTGCTGGTCGCCAAAGACGACCGGTCCTGGCGCGAAAGCATCGAGGCCGATGTGGCCCGCTGGTGGGAGACCATGGCGATGCAGGCCGGCATCGAGGCCGATCCGATCAACCCGATGCGGCTGTTCGCCGAGCTGAGCCCCCGGCTTCCCGACGATGCGATCGTCACCGCGGACTCGGGATCGTCAGCGAATTGGTATGCCCGGCAACTGCGTTTCCGTGGTGCGATGCGTGGGTCGCTGTCGGGCAACCTCGCCACTATGGGCCCTGGCGTGCCCTATGGGATCGGGGCGAAGTTCGGCTGCCCGGACCGGCCGGTGATTGTGTTCGCCGGGGACGGCGCGATGCAGATGAACGGCCTCGCCGAGCTGATCACGATCAAGCGGTACTGGCAGCAGTGGTCCGACCCCCGGCTGATCATCGCAGTGTTGCACAACGATGACCTCAATCAGGTCACCTGGGAGATGCGCGCGATGGCCGGCGCGCCCAAGTTCGTCGAGTCACAAAGCCTGCCCGACGTGGACTACGCCGTCTTCGCGGCCAGCCTTGGGCTGGTGGCCATCGCAGTGGACAAGCCCGACGACATCGCCCCGGCCTGGGACCGAGCGCTGGGCGCCGACCGGCCCACGGTGCTGGACGTGCGCTGTGACCCGAACGTGCCGCCGATACCACCGCACGCCACCTTCGAGCAGATGACCGACGCCGCCAAGGCGCTGCTGGCCGGTGACGAGGACCGCTGGGGAGTGATCAAGGAAGGCGTCAAGACCAAACTGCAGGAGTTTCTCCCGCACCGGCAGGGCTGAGCAGGTGCCGACGAGACAGCCACGTCGCTCACCTTCGCGCCAGGCACCGTGGCCCACGCTGCCCCAAGCCGGCGTCGTCGTGTGCCATCCCACCACGATCCTGCTCATCGGCGCCTGCGCAGACGAAGCCACCGGCTGTTGGCGGATAGTCTCGAAGGCTCCCGGGTGGCGCAGGCCAGCGCCACCCGGGACCGACCGGGGAGGTGCTCGGTGATCATGGCGCCGATCGAGTCACTGGTGGTGACGGTTTACACCGTCCCGACCGACGCACCCGAGGCCGACAGGACCCTGGCGTGGGGCTCCACCAGGATGGTGCTCGTCGAGATCCGCAGCGGCGACACCCACGGAACCGGCTGGACCTACGGCCCGCCCGCCTGCGCCCGAGTTGTCACCGACCAGCTCGCCGAGGTCGTAGTGGGGGGTGACGCCCTGGATGTCGGCGGTGCGTTCGACGGGATGGTCAAGGCGGTCCGCAACGCTGGGCGACCCGGGGCGGTCGGTTACGCAATCTCGGCGGTGGATATCGCGCTGTGGGACCTCAAGGCCCGGTTGCTCGGGCTGCCCCTGCACCGGCTGCTCGGCGCGGTCCGCGACGAAGCGCCGGCGTACGGCAGCGGTGGTTTTACCTCCTATGACCAGGACCAGCTGGACAAACAGCTGGCGGGCTGGGTCTATGGCCAGCACATCCCCCGAGTGAAGATCAAAATCGAGGAGTCGTGGGGCACCGAAGTCGCCCGGGACCTCGCGCGGATGACCCAAGCGCGGAAGGTGATCGGACCCGACGTGGAGCTGTTCGTCGACGCTAACGGTGGTTATGACCGTAAGCAGGCCATCCGGGTGATCCGCGCCGCTGCCGATCTGGACGTCCGGTGGTTCGAGGAGCCGGTGTCCTCTGATGATCTCGACGGGCTGCGCGAGGTCCGCGACGCCGTCCTACCGGACGTCGCTGCCGGGGAGTACGGCTCTGACCTGACCTATTTCCAGGGGATGTGTGCCGCGGGTGCGGTGGACTGTCTGCAGGCCGATGTGTCGCGCTGCGGCGGTATTACTGAGTGGTTGCGGGTCGCGGCTATCGCGGCCGCGCACCATTTGGCGATCTCCGGGCACTGCGCGCCGCATCTGCATGCTCACGCCGCGGTGGCCACGCCCAATCTGCGACATCTGGAGTGGTTCCATGATCACGTCCGGATCGAGCGAATGTTCTTCGATGGTGCCCTGGACCCCACCGGTGGAACTGTTCGTCCTCATCCCACCGCGCCGGGCAACGGGTTATGCCTGCGGCGCGAGGTCGCCTCGCGTTATCAAGTCGGCTCCACGGTGTGCCGCGAACGGAACTCAAGCTGAAGGAGAGGTGTCCGGCATGAGCGGATCAGCCGGCCAGGTCGTGGTGGTGACCGGCGCCAGCGGTGGGATCGGGCGAGCTGTCGCGCAGGCCTTCGGTGCCCGGGGCGCGAAGGTGGCGTTGCTGTCCCGCGGTGAGCTGGGCTTGCAGGCGGCGGCCAAGGACGTCGAAGCGGCCGGGGGGACCGCGGTGGCGATCGCGGTGGACACCGCCGATCACCAGCAGATCGAGCAGGCCGCGCAGCAGGTGGAGCAGGCCCTCGGGCCCATCGATGTGTGGGTCAACGTGGCGTTCACCTCGGTGTTCGCCCCGTTCATGAAGATCGAACCCGAGGAGTACAAGCGGGTCACCGAGGTCAGCTACCTCGGTTACGTCTATGCGACCCGGGCGGCCCTGGAGCGGATGATCCCGCGGGACCGCGGGGTGATCGTGCAGGTCGGGTCGGCGTTGGCCTACCGCGGTATCCCTTTGCAGTCGGCGTATTGCGGCGCCAAGCACGCCATCCAGGGCTTCCACGACTCGCTGCGCTGTGAGTTGCTGCACGACAAGAGCAACGTGTGCGTGACCATGGTGCAGATGCCCGCGGTGAACACCCCACAGTTCTCCTGGGTGCTGTCCCGGCTTCCGCACCAGGCCCAACCGGTGCCGCCGATCTACCAACCCGAGGTCGCCGCCAAGGCGGTGGTTTACGCTGCGGACCATCCCAAGCGCCGGGAGTACTGGGTTGGTGGTAGCACCGCGGCCACGTTGATCGGCAACAAGTTCTTCGCCGGTCTGCTGGACCGCTACCTGGGCAAGACCGGGTACTCCTCACAACAGACCGACCAGCCCCGCGACCCCGAAGCGCCGAGGAACCTGTGGGAACCGGTGGATGGGCCACGCGGTCGCGACTTCGGCGCGCACGGCATCTTCGACAATAAGTCGACCTCGCGCAGCTACCAGCTGTGGGCATCG
>JBHELN010000098.1:0-7597 GCA_046263115.1 Pseudonocardiaceae bacterium
TACTCCTCAGTCAGCGCTGCCAATGCCTTCGGGGTCACAGACAATCCCGATGGTTCGGTGCGAGTGCCCGTCGACGTCACCTACAACAAAGCGGGCAGCCCCCAGGTCGTCAAGCGAGTGCTACGCGTGACCCGATTGAATGGTCACCTGCTCATCGACTCTAATCCGCGATGAGGCCGCCACCCACCTGGCTCGGGCATCGGCAGACGTAGGTCATCGCCGGGGGCAGGTGGCGCCACATGGTGCGGGTGGGCAGTACCTCGCCGAAAAACCGCTCCAGCTCGCGGCGGAACCGGCGGGCAGCGGGCGTCCAGTACCCCAAGCTGTAGGCGGCGGCGGTGAACACCCCATCGGCTTGCAGGGCAGCGGCGAAGATCGCCAGCAACTCGCGCTGCTGCTGCGATGCGAACAGCGTCCACGGCAGCACAGAAACGATCACATCGGCACTGTCCAGCCCGTGGTCGGCCAGAATGGCGGGCAGGGTGACGGCATCCGCGGTGACCACTTGGACACCTAGCTGGCGGGCCCGCAACCGCTCGGCGAGCTCAGCATCCTTTTCGACCGCGATGACCACCGTGTCCTCGTCTGTGTGCTGCACGATCGCGGCGGTGACCGCGCCGGCGCCGGCGCCCACCTCCACCACCACCGGGGGCCGTCCCGGACGGCCAGATCGAGGCACGACCACGGCCAGCCGTTGGGCCAGCTCAGGTCCCGAAGGTAACAATGTTCCGACCTCGCGCGGAGATCTCAGCGCCGCCGCGAAGAACGCGCCTCGCCCCCCGCCGAGCGTGCGTTGTGCTGGATCATGCGAATGCGAGGCAGGATGCGAAGCCATGGTCACAGTGCACACCACACGGTGCGCCGCCGCACTACGAAAGTTGCAGGTGCGTAAGTTGCGACTTGAATCGACCACAGGGAAGGCATCCGATGGCACCGCTGCGCAGTGATCGCTACCTCGACGCATTGACCACCCAGTCCGCGCTACTGGCCGAGGCGCTGACCGGTGCTGACTTGACGCTGCCGGTGCCGACCTGCCCCGACTGGACGTTGCGGCAACTCGTCGAGCACGTGGGCCGGGCCCATCGGTGGGCGGCTGGGATCGTCAGTCGACGCCTCACCACCGCGCCCGATTTCGACACGCGCAGCCTGAGTGCCCCGGTCGCCCCGGGCGAGTTGGGCAGCTGGCTGCTCGACGGTGCCGGTGAGCTGGTGGAAGCGATCCGGTTGGTGGGCCCGCAAACGCCCGTATGGAGCTGGACCGACGACCAGAGCGCCGGATTCTGGGGCCGCCGGATGGCGCACGAGACCGCCGTGCACCGGGCTGATGCGGAGTTGGCGCTGGACCGCCAGTTCACCCTGGAGGCCGATCTTGCTGCTGATGCGATCTCGGAGTGGCTGAGCCTGCTCAGTTTGCCGCAGGCGGTGCAGTTCCGGCCCGAACTCGCCGAACTCCGCGGCGATGGCCAGATCTTGCACCTGCACTCGACCGACCCCGGGCTGGGTGAGGCGGGAGAGTGGATCGTGCGCCGGACTCCTTCGGGTCCGGTCTGGGAGCATGGCCACTTCAAAGGCGATGTCGCGGTCCGCGGCGCGGTGGTGGACCTGCTGCTGGTCATGATGCGCCGTGTCGCACCCGGTGAAGCGCCCATCACCGTGCTTGGCGATACGGGCATTCTGGAGCACTGGCTGGAACACACCCGGTTCTGAATACCCGGCTCTTCGCCTGACCACGAGCCACGGCTACCCTCCGGCGGCGTGAGCTTCGCGCGATACGACCTCGTCGTCGTCGGTTCCGGCTTCTTCGGCCTCACGGTGGCCGAGCGTGCCGCCACCCAGCTGAACAAGCGGGTACTCGTGGTGGAACGCCGCCATCACCTCGGCGGCAACGCCTACTCCGAGGCGGAACCGGAAACCGGGATCGAGGTGCACTGTTACGGAGCGCACTTGTTCCACACGTCGAACAAGCGCGTGTGGGAGTACGTGAACCAGTTCACCGAGTTCACTGGTTACCAGCATCGGGTATTCACCGTGCACCGCGGTCAGGTTTACCCGTTCCCCATGGGCCTGGGGATGATCTCGCAATTCTTCGGCCGCTACTTCACGCCGGACGAGGCGCGCGCCCTCATCGCCGAGCAGGCCGCGGAGATCGACGGGACAGATGCCGCGAACCTCGAAGAGAAAGCGATCTCTCTCATCGGTCGCCCTCTCTATGAGGCCTTCGTTCGCGATTACACGGCCAAACAGTGGCAGACCGACCCCACCGAGTTGCCGGCCGCGACCATCACCCGCTTACCGGTACGTTATACCTTCAACAACCGTTACTTCAGCGACACCTTCGAGGGCCTTCCGGTTGCCGGCTACACTACGTGGCTCAACACAATGGCCACCCATCCGAACATCGACGTGGTGCTGAACACCGACTACTTCGAGCTGCGCGACGATCTCCCGGAGCGCATACCGGTCGTTTACACCGGTCCGCTGGACAGGTACTTCGACTACGCTGAGGGTTGGCTGGGCTGGCGGACCCTGGACTTCGAGCAAGAGGTTCTGCGGAATTGTGGTGACTTTCAAGGCACCCCGGTGATGAACTACGCGGACGCTGATGTAGCGTTCACCCGTATTCTCGAGTTCCGCCACTTTCACCCCGAACGGGACCATTACCCAACCGACAAGACTGTCATCGTGCGGGAATTCTCGCGATTCGCTGGAAAAGAAGATGAGCCGTACTACCCGATCAACACCCCCGAGGACCGAGTGAAACTCGGACGGTACCGGGAGCTGGCCAAGTCCGAGACGGCGCAGCGGAATATCCTGTTCGGCGGCCGGCTCGGCACCTACAAATACCTTGACATGCATATGGCCATCGGTTCTGCGTTGACGATGTTCGATAACAAGATCGCGCCCTACTTCGCGAACGGCCGAGCGCTCGACGGCGCTATCGATTGATGACCGACCCTGGTGCCGAACTCGGCGACACGACGGCACCGACGATCCGGCGCGGCGGCCGATGAGTCGGGTGCGGTATCCGGCCGACCGGCTAGTCACCGTGCCCAATGCGCTGAGCCTGCTTCGGCTGGCTGGTGTGCCGCTGTTCTTATGGCTGCTGCTCGGACGCCCGCACCATGATCTGCTCGCGGTGCTCGTGCTGGGCTTGTCGGGCCTCACCGACTGGCTGGACGGCAAGCTCGCGCGGTTGCTCAACCAGTCGAGCAGGCTGGGAGTGTTGCTTGACCCGGCGGTTGACCGTCTTTACACCCTGAGCACGCTGCTCGCCTTCGGAGTGCGCGCGATCCTGCCGTGGTGGGTGATCGCCGTGTTGCTGGGCCGGGATCTGGTTCTCGTCTCGACGCTGCCCGTGTTGCGCTATCACGGCCATGGCCCGCTGCCGGTGCACTACGTGGGCAAGGCGGCTACTCTCTGCCTTCTCTACGCATTTCCTCTACTGCTGCTCGCGCACGACGTGCACGGTTGGGTGGGCGCGGTAGCGCACGCGTTCGCGGTGGCGTTCACCGGGTGGGGCGGAGCGCTGTACGTCTGGTCGGCAGTGCTGTATCTCATTCAAGTTGTACTCACGCTACGTGCCGCGGCATCCGCGAACCCTGCATGATGGGAGGTCGTGATGGTTCCCGATGACCTGCGATACACCGCGGAACACGAATGGGTATTCCTCAACGCTGAGGGCACCGTGCGGATCGGCGTCACCGACTATGCGCAGACGCAGCTGGGAGACGTGGTCTACATCCAGTTACCGCGCCTGGGCGACTCGGTGGCGGCGGGAGAGCCGGTTGGCGAGGTCGAGTCGACCAAGAGCGTGTCGGACGTGTTCGCGCCGGTCGAGGGTGAGGTAGTGGCCCGCAATGAGGCACTGGAGGACAGCCCCCACTTAGTCAACTCCGATCCTTACGGCGCGGGCTGGATGATCGAGATAAAGCCTGCGCAGCCCGCTGCGGTGGACTCGTTGATGATCGCTGAGCAGTATCGCGCACTCATCGGGGAAGACTGAGCCGGACACCGGCGGGCACCGACCTCTCCTCCGCGACGTCCGCCGTGGCACGGTAGGTTGTGGTCCGATCAACGGCGACCGCCCCGCGAAGGAGAGCCCAGGGTGAGCACGAACGACGGGCCCGGTGTACCACCAGAGCGGGGACCGGAGCAGACCTCGACTTTCCGGGCCGACTTCCTGTCCGAGGCCGAAGGTATCGAGGCGCCGGCGGCGCCCATCGCCGGTATCGACGCGTTGCCGGCGGGCTCGGCGCTGCTGGTAGTCAGGCGCGGCCCGAACGCCGGTTCGCGTTTTCTGCTCGACCGGTCCACCACGAGCGCTGGTCGTCACCCGGACAGCGACATCTTCCTCGACGACGTCACGGTGTCTCGCCGGCACGCCGAGTTCCGCCGCGAGGGCGGGGACTTCGTCGTGGTGGATGTGGGCAGTCTCAACGGCACCTATGTCAACCGCGAGCCGGTGGACACCGCGATGCTCGCCAACGGTGACGAAGTGCAGATCGGCAAGTTCCGGCTGGTATTCCTGGCCGGTCCACGGGTGAACCGAGGGGCTGACCAGGGGTCACGGTGACGGCTCCGCGCCGTTCCGGGGATCGTTCCGGGGCGAGCATCGGCTCGGTGCTCGCCCAGTTACGGCCTGAATTTCCTGACGTCACTATTTCCAAGATCAGATTTTTGGAGTCCGAAGGGCTGGTGCAGCCGGAGCGGACCGCTGCCGGTTACCGGCAGTTCTCTGCCACGGATGTGGAACGGCTGCGCTATGTGCTTGCCGCCCAGCGAGACCACTACCTGCCGCTGAGGGTTATCAAGGAGTATCTGGACGCGCGAGACCGGGACGAGCCCGAACGAGCCGCCCATCGGCTCCCCGGACAATCCGCCGACCGAACTACCGCAGCACGCTGGCCGCAGCCATCCCGGCCGCTGGCCGGTGCTCGCCCCGACGCCGCCCCCGACCCCGAACCGGGCAGCGCGACCGAACCAGTTGGGTCGGAGTTCCTCAAGGCGACTGGCACAACCCGGGTGACTCAGGAGGAGCTGCTCGCCGCAGCGGGTATCAGCCGGGTCGCACTGACTCAACTCGAGCAGTTCGGGCTGGTGCGGTCCGGTCTAGCCGGTTTCTACGACACCGACGCGGTGCAGGTGGCCAAGACCGCGCATGCGATGACCGATTTCGGGCTGGAGCCCCGGCACCTGCGTGCCTACCGCTCCTCGGCGGACCGCGAGATCGGATTGCTGGCGCAGATCGTCACGCCGATGAGCCGGCAACGTGATCCCGACGCGCGGGCCCGCGCCGACGAGGTGGTACGAGAGCTGGCGGTGCTGTCCGTTCGGCTGCACGCGCTTCTGGTGAAGATCGGGCTGCGGGGCGTCATCGGCAACTGACGGACGACCGCACCTGACAGACAACGCCAGCGAGGGAATTTGCACCGCTGCAGCACTCGGCATTCCGACGGTGCCCCGTGTAGCGTCTAAAGGGGTAGCGATGGCGGACACGCGACTGGGCTGGCGGCTGCTGCGGCCGGTGCCCAATCCACCGCCGAGCACGACGATCCTCGAGGCACCCGGACCACGGGCTGCGGCGGGAGGGAGGCGCAACGCGATGAGCGAGATGCGTGTCGTCGGGGTCCGGGTGGAATTGCCCGCGAACCAGCCGATCCTGCTGCTTCGGGAGACCGAGGGCGAGCGCTACCTGCCGATCTGGATCGGATCAGGGGAAGCGACCGCCATCGCGCTGGAACAGCAGGGTGTGCAGCCGGCCCGGCCGATGACCCATGACCTGCTCCGGGACGTGATCCGGGCACTCGGGGGTCAGTTGAAACAGGTCCGGATCACCGAGCTACAGGAAGGCACTTTCTTCGCTGAGCTGGTCTTCGACGGCAACGTACGGGTCTCCGCACGGCCGAGTGACTCGGTGGCTTTGGCGTTGCGGGCGGGCGTGCCGATTCACGCCGAAGAGGCGGTGCTCTCCGAAGCCGGCTTGATCATCCCGGACGAGCAGGAGAACGAGGTGGAGAAATTCCGCGAGTTCCTTGACTCGGTCTCGCCGGAGGACTTCCGCGGGGCGGACACTTGAGCCACTCACCCCGGCAGCCGGCATCCCCGGCCTCCATCTCAGGTTGAGGGTGAGAGTCTGCCGCGCGTCGTATTGACCCGGCCACCCGGCGACGCCTACCGTCGACCCTCACAGCGAGTCGCGCCGGTGTGATTCGCTTCGAACGGCCGGACGAACTACCGCAGGCCCTGTTGGCGGGCCGCTGGCGCACGGCGTGGGAGGCATCGGTGGTCGACGGACCGCGCGGCGCAGCGGACACCCCGGCTTATGGCCTCGTGCAGTCCGGGACTGATGAGCCGGCCGAGCAAGGAACCCTGTTCCCCGACTCCGTCCTGGCTGATCCGCACGGCGTTACCGATCATCTGCTCGGCTATCGGGGTCCCGCAGCATGCCAGATCGCCGGGATCACCTACCGCCAGCTCGACTACTGGGCACGGACGAATCTGGTCGCGCCATCCATCCGTGGAGCCTCCGGTTCGGGCAGCCAACGGCTGTATTCGTTCAAGGACATCCTGGTCCTCAAAGTGGTCAAGAGATTGCTGGACACCGGGGTCTCGCTGCAGAACATCCGCGTGGCCGTGGAGCACCTGCGCCGCCGCGGAGTGCACGACCTCGCGCGGATCACGCTATTCAGCGATGGCACCACGGTCTATGAGTGCACTTCTGCCGAGGAGGTAGTCGACCTGCTGCAGGGTGGGCAGGGCGTTTTCGGTATCGCGGTCAGCGGGGCGATGAAGGAAATAGCCGGCACGATCAGCCGGTTCCCGCCGGAACGCGCCGACGGTGGCCATGTCGACGCTGCTCCGGAAGACGAGCTGACCAAGCGGAGGCGCACCCGCAGGATCAGCTGACACCTGCACTGTGTAGCCGCTCACAGCGGCGTATCCGCAACACCGAGAGGCTGACGCAGGCCGGTACGCTGGTGGGGTAGTCGTCAATCCCGCGCGGGAGAGTTCTCGGAGCCGCAGCTGCCCGGGCGCCGAAGGAGCAAGCCCTCCCGGGAACCTCTCAGGCGAATGGGACCGCACGGGTCAGACGCCTCTGGAAAGCGGTGGTGCGAGCCACCCGCCGACGGAGAAAGCCGGCGCGACGTGCCGGCGAAGCTCTCAGGCGCCCGTTCCCGGGTCCGGCCGGGCCTGGGCAGGACAGAGGGGAGGACCGATCGGGCACGGTGCCCGGCGTTCGACCGCGAGGCCCGGAGGTTGTCGCGATGGATAGTCCCGACCGGCGCTCACTGTCCGAGCTGGAACAGGGTAAGCCCTTCGCGGACCGGCACATCGGTCCCAGCGCTGCTGATCTGGCCCGAATGCTGGACGTCATCGGGATGGACTCTCTGGAACAGCTCGCACAGCGGGTGCTGCCGCCCGCCCTCGCCGACGACAATGCCGTCCCGGACCTGCCAGCCGCGGCCAGCGAAGAGCAGACGCTGGGTGAACTGCGGGAGCGGGCCGCCCGGTGCCATCCGCGGGTACCGATGATCGGGATGGGGTATCACGGGACCGTGACCCCGCCGGTGATCCGCCGCTCGGTGCTGGAGAACCC
>JBHELN010000099.1:0-2986 GCA_046263115.1 Pseudonocardiaceae bacterium
GCGGGCCTGGGCCGCGGTGGCCGGGTTGCTCGCGCCGTGGCGGACCGTCTACGCGCTGGACCGGCGTGGGCGCGGCGCGAGCGGGGACGCCGACGGGTTCGATCCCGCGCGCGAGGTGGCGGACGTGCACGCGCTGCTGGCCGAGATCGGCGAGCCGGTCGAGCTGTTCGGCCACTCCTCCGGCGGGCTGCTGGCGCTGCGAGTCGCCGAGACCACGCCGGTGACCGCGATGATCCTGTACGAGCCGCCGCTGCGGGTGCCCGGTGGCGCCGGCGCGGACGGGGTCACCCCGGCGCTGATCGAGCTGCTGACCCAAGGCGACCGCGAGGGTGCGCTGAGCACGTTCATGACCCGCAGCGTCGGGCTGACCGAGCCGATGCTGACCGCCATGCGCCGCACGTCGTTCTGGACGACGGCGGTCATCCTGGCGCACACGCTGCCCTACGACACCCGGCTGCGCGACGAGTCCGCGCCGGTCGCGCTGGACGTGCCGACCCTGCTGCTGCTCGGCGAGACGAGCCCGGCCCGGATGCGCACCAGCGTGCTCGCGCTCCACGACGCGCTGCCCCGCCGTGAGCTCGGCATCCTGCCCGGTCAGGGGCACAACGCGCTGCGCGAGGCGCCGGATCTGCTGGCCGAGCGGGTGCTCGTGCGAAAGCCCTGAAGGACGCCTTCAGGACGCCCAATGATGCTGTTGGTTAATTCGGCGGTGTGTCGGTCTTGGTTTGATGATGTTGGCGGTTAGGTTCTGGTGGCCTTGTTGATCTTTGTGGGAGCTTGGTTGCCGATGTCGTTGAAACCGTTGCCGTTTGGTGAGGTCCCGCTCTCTACTGCTCGGGTCGCTCGTGCGGCGTTTCCGAAGGGCAGTCTGTGTCTGCGGATCCGGGACAGGTTGGGGCCGGTGTTCACCGATGAGCAGTTCGTGGAGTTGTTCCCTCGTCGGGGTAGGCCGGGGTTGTCCCCGGCCCGTCTGGTGTGGGTGCTGGTGTTGCAGTTCGCGGAGGACCTGACTGATCGGCAGGCGGCGGAGGCGGTGCGGTCGCGGATCGACTGGAAGTACTTGCTGGGTTTGGAGCTGGAGGATCCGGGGTTCGACTTCTCGGTGCTCTCGGAGTTTCGTGACCGGTTGGTTGAGGCGAACGCCTACCAGCGGGTGCTGGACACGCTGTTGGCCCGGTTGGTCGAGGAAAGGCTGCTCAAGGCAGGCGGGAAGGTGCGCACCGATTCCACCCACGTGCTGGCCGCGGTGCGGGTGCTCAACCGGCTGGAGAACGTGTTCACCACCGTGCAGGCGGCGTTGGAGCAGGTCGCCGAGACCGCGCCGCAATGGTTGGGGTCGTGGATGCCACCGGCATGGCAGGCCCGCTACGGCACGACACTGACACTGCCCAAGTCCGACACCGACCGGGCCGAGTTGGGGCACAGATCGGCCGGGACGGGCGGCGGCTGTGGCAGGCGGCACTGGATGCCCGACGCGATGCCCAGGCGGCGGGGGATCTGGTCGATCTGCCCGCGATGCGGGTGTTGCGCCTGGTCTGGGTGCAGCAGTTCCTCACCGACGAGCATGGCCGGGTGCGGTGGCGGGATAAGCAGGACGGGCAGCCCCCGGCCTCGATCCGGATCGATTCCCCGTTCGACGTGCAGGCCCGACGCGGGGTCAAACGCGGGATGGGCTGGACCGGGTACAAAGACCACTACACGGAGACCTGCGACCCGGACACCCCGCATCTGATCGTCGATGCCCAGGCCACGCTAGGACCGGTGCACGACGGTGTCGCACTGGCCGAGGTCCATACCCGGCTGGCCGCCCGCGACCTCACCCCCGGCGAGCACCTGGTCGACTCCGGCTACGCCGACCCGGAGGCGGTCCTGGCCGCCCGCGAGGACCACGGCATCACCCTGATCAGCCCGTTGCTGGCCGATCCCAGCTGGCAGGCCGCCGCCGGGCAGGGGTTCGACCTGGCCGCGTTCACCATGGACTGGGACCGCGAACAAGTCACCTGTCCCGCCGGCGCGAACTCGAGCTACTGGAAACAGACCCAGGACGCCATCGGAGCACGAGTCCACGTGGCGTTCTCCGCGAGAGACTGCAGTCCCTGCCCGTCGCGCACAGCGTGTGTCCGCGGTCGGCGACCTCGCCAGTTAACCCTGCATGTCCAAGCCGAACACGAACTTCTCATGGCCAACCGCCGCGACCAGACCAGCCGCCAATGGAAAACCCGCTACGCGCCACGAGCCGGTGTCGAGGGCACCATCTCCCAAGCGGTCTCCCACGGAGCCCGCTACGCCCGCTACATCGGCCTGGCCAAGAAACGACTCCAGACCATCCTGACCGCAACCGGACTCAACCTAATCAGGTTAGACACCTGGCTCACCGAAACACCCCACGCCACAACGCGCGTGTCCCGAATCGCCAGACTCAACCTCGCCACCACAACCTAACCACATTAACCAACAGCATCGCCCAATGTCACGAAGGCGTCCTTCGAGGCAGTCTGGGCTTGACCTTGACGTTACGTCAACTTCTACCGTTGTCGCCATGGCATGGTCGATCGCCCAGGTGGCCCGGATGTCGAAGGTGACGTCCCGGACCCTGCGCCACTACGACCAGATCGGGCTGCTCAGCCCGGCCTGGGTCGGTGGCAACGGGTATCGCTACTACGAGCGGCAGCAGCTCGTTGACCTGCAGCGAATTCTGATCATGCGGGAGCTCGGCCTCGGGCTCGACGCCATCGCGGAGATCATCCACGACGGCCGGGACCAGGTTGAGGCACTGCGCATGCACCACGGCTGGCTGGTCGCCGAGCGGGATCGCTTCGGTCGGCTGGCCGCCACGGTCGCGCGCACGATCGAGGATCTGGAAGGAGGTGACAACATGACGAACAAGTCGGTCGCGCACTGGTTCGACGGGTTCGACGCGGCCAAGCAGGCGGAGTACCAGGAGGAGGCCCGGCAGCGCTGGGGCGCCGAGGCGGTGGACGCCGCC
>JBHELN010000100.1:0-10401 GCA_046263115.1 Pseudonocardiaceae bacterium
GCTTGCCACGGTGCGCCGAGAGATGAATAGCCGATCGCCGATCTGAGGGTTGGTCAGGCCCTCGGCCGCCATTCGGGCGACGCCGAGCTCGCTGGCGGTCAAGCTATCCCAGCCCACCGGCGGCCGGCGTAGCCGGCCTGCCCGCCGGCGCCGGACGCCGAGAGCCCGCAGCGCGGCATGTACCCGGGCCGCACCGCGCTGCATCCCGGAGCGCAGGTAGAAGTCGAGCGCTTCATCCAAGACCGGCACTGCCGCTGCCCCGCGGCCGGCCCGGGCCAAAGCTACGCCGGCATCCTCGCAGGTTGACGCCAGCTCTATGGTCGGCGGCGCCTGGCGGTAGGCGTGCACAGCGGCCAGCAGGATGTCGGCATCGTCCTCTACCAGGCCCCGGCAGCGCAGCGCCACCCCGGCCGCGCTGCCCACCCGGGCGCGGCGGGCGCCGTCAACTATGTCCTGTGTCACTGCCTGCGCTGCCTCACGTTCACCTGCCGCCACGGCCAGCCGGACCAGATCGGGGCCCACGAACCGGTGGGACAGGCAGAAACGCAACGGGGCCGCCCGCTCCCAGGCCTCCTTCAGCAGCGATAGTGCCTGGCCGGTGTCGCCCCGGGCTTCCCAGAGCTGCGCCTGGACCCACAAACCCCACTCCAGCGGCCAGCGCGCTCCTGCCACCCGCAGACCACCGGCGACGGCCGTCAGCTGCCAGTCCTGGCTCACTGATGCCTTGAGTTCCTCCGCAGCATCAACCATGCGGGCCTCACCGGTGGCGATGTCACCCCGTTGAAGCGCAATCCACGCGGCGACGCCGTGCAGGACAGCGGCGTGCAACCGGGTCCCGACCTCGTCAGCGAGCAGCAGACCGGCATGCACCTCGGCCAGCGCCTCGGTCAGCTCCCCACTAGCGGAGCGCATGAGTGCCAGCAGTGCGTGGTACAGCGGCAGCCACATCACGTTGCCACGCTGCTCACCCAGCTGCCGGCCGAGCGCAAGCGCAGCCAAAGCGTCGTCTCGGCGATCGGCGTCCAACAACACCATGCCGAGATGGAACTGAGGGTGCAGGTGGCCGACCCGAGGATCTCGGCTACGAGCCGCAATCTCAACGGCTTGCTGGGCCAGCGCGACCGCCTCGGTCACCTCGCCGCGGGCGTCTGCTGCGACGGCCAGGGTCTGCCCAACGAGGCAGCACACGAAGTCGTCGTCCGGAGCCAGCGCCCGGGCACGCTGAGCCTGAGCACGCGCCCCCTGCTGATCGCCTACGAACAACCTGATGTTGGCTGCTAGGGCGAGCGCACCCGCCCGGTCGCGGACCAACGCACCCGGGACGCGGGCGGCCGCTTCGAGTTCACTGACCGCCGGCTCGAGCCAGCCCATGGCCCAGAGCACCTCACCCAGCGCGCGGCGCAGCGAAACCTCGACGCCCGTCGTTGCGCCGCGGGCGAGCACCTCTCGGGCGATCCGCTCGGCATCCTTGGGTCGACCGGTCTGGAGCAGCAACGGCGCCAACTCCGCAGCCACCGCCTCATGGTCCGGATCATCGGCGTTGGTGAGCGCGAACGCCCGCTCGCAGAGCCGGCCCGCCACTGCCGGAAAACGCGGCGCGGCTTCGGCAGCTGCCCGCCGAAGCCATCCGAGTGACTCGGGATCGGTCGCGCTGGCCCCAAGGAACAGATGGTCGGCCAGCCGCGCAAGGGGAATGCCGGCGGCAGCTAAGGATCTTGCCACTTCCCGATGGATGCCCTGACGGAGAGGGGCGGCGAGGGCGTAGTAAAGCGCTTCCCGCATGAGTTCGTGGCGAAACGCGAGCCCTCCGGTCGACGTCTGGTTCAGCAAACCTGCCCGCAAGGCCGCATCAAGCTCGGGCAGCAGCGTGACTGCGCTGCGGCCGGTGACCGTGGCGAGCCCGGCCACCGAAAACTCTCGCCCGAGTACCGCCGCGACCTTGAGGACCTCCAGCGTCGCCGGAGGCAGGAAACTCATGCGCCGCAGGATGGTCATCGGCAGGGTGCTCGGCAGCACGCGATCGGTGACCTCGACTCGTCCGCCGTGCACCGTCAGGAGGTTCTGGTCGCGCAACGCTTTGACCAGTTCGATGACGAACAGTGGGTTGCCCGCCGCCCCCGAAAGCTGCCCGGATAGTCCGGCCCCGGGCGGCGCACCGGCCACCGCTGCCGCAAGGGCGGTCACGGCAAGGTCGTCCAGCGCAGCCAGGCTCAACTGCACCGCGCCGTTGTTGACTAGCTCCTCAATCAACCGCGCCAGCTCGGGGCGTTCCGGAAAGGGCCGCAAGGTGACGAGCAGGACGACCCGGAGGTGCGACAGAGCCGCGCCGATCGCGCGGACGGCTCGCAGCGTGGCTGGATCGGCCCAGTGCAGGTCCTCGAGTGTCACCACGACGGGCGATTCGGTGGCAAGCCGCTCAAGCAACGACACCACCGCGTCAGTGACGCGAAAGCTGAGATCAGCGGCGCCGAATGGGACCGAATCGGCGACAATGAGTTGAGCGATCTCAGCCCGCTGCGGATCGGGGGATTCAGCCCTCAGCCCGAATGCCTCGAGCAACACTGCGAATGGGCGGTCCCGGCTCAGCTCGTCGGTGGCGCCCGACAGCACCTGGAACCCCTCCTCGGCGGCCTGGGTCGTGATTTCGACAAGCAGCCGAGTCTTTCCGATCCCGGCCTCGCCCTGCACGACGGCGGCCTCACCGGCGCCGTGGCTGGTGCTGTGCAGGAGCCGCCGAAGTGCTGCCAACTCCTCGGTGCGACCAAGAAACGGCAGCGGCACATCGGGCACGTTACGCCGCTACGCCCCTATCTAGGGCGCATTCCTAGGGTTTGCGCATCAGGCTCCGGAATTTCGGTCCGAGCCACGGCTTGCGACCCCAGGCGAGCAGCTTGCCCGTGGCGATCGCCGTCCACTGACTCTGGCGGGTCCAGGCGACCAGGAGAAACGCCACTGGATCGGCAGAGATATGGCAGTCGACCGGTCGCGGGGAAGGATCTTCGACGCTGAGCGCACCATCATTGAAGATGAAATGGAAGCGGTCTCCTCCCCGGATCCGTAGGTCGTAGGTCGCGCGCAGGCCCGCTGCCGTGCCGGCATCCACCATTACCCGACCGAGGACTCGGATCACCGGAATGAGGAATCGACCCACCACCATGGCGGCGTGGACCGGCTCGATCTGCCACCGGCGCCCGGCGGCACGCGCGATGTCGTAACCGTGCATCAGCGTCTCGTTGAGCAGGTGGTAGGTCAACATCGACTGATCGACCGTGACACCCTGCACCAACCATGGACGCGCCGCCTGAGGGTCCGCTCCCACACAGGCGCTGAAGTACTCCTGCGCCTGGGCTTCGATGCGGTCGGCCAGAACCCGCGGATGCCGCTCGGGGTCGGACTTCACCGCCAGGACGGTCATCTCGCCCAGCTCCCCGATGTTCCGCAACGGCGCGTCACCGGCCGCGCCGGTGAGGCTGGGCACCAACTCCTGGAACAGCGTCAGGTCCTGCCTGGTCAGTCCAGACAAACCGCCCCAAACCTGGGACAGGTGCATGGCCACCTCACCCAGGTTCCACTGCCCCAACGCAGGACGCAGCGGATCATCGATGGATCGCAGCAGCGTCGTAACTCGGCGGACCTCCTCGCGCAGCGCGTCCTGACCCTGCTGCCAGCTGGTTTCCATTGCATTGGGGACCATGCGCGGACGGTAGCTACGAGCGCCAGTGCTGACATCCGTTAGATGACGGATCCTCAAGCAGGCGAAAACTGGTTCGTGGAACTCGTTACGGGTGACGTATGAGGCCTTTGAACCGGAGTCCTAGCCACGGTTTGCGGCCCCAGGCCATCAGCTTGCCGGTGGCGATCGCAGGCCACTGACCTCTTCGCCCCCAGAACATCATCACGAAGGCAACGGGGTCGGCGGAGATATGGCAGTCGACCTTACGCGCCGCTGCTTTCTCGACCTCGAGCTGCCCGTCGCCAAAGATGAAGTGAAGGCGGTCCCCGGCCCGGATGCGGAGATCATAGGTAGCCCGGAGACCGGCTGCCTTCTCCACGTCCACCAAAGTACGAGGACCGAGTTCCTGCAAAAGCGGGATGAATAAATGCCGTATCACCATGGCGGCACGGGCTGGTTCAATCCGCCACTTGCGTCCGTCGGCTCGGGCGATGTCGTAGCCGTGCACGAGCGTCTCGTTCAACAGGTGCCCGGTCAGGGTCGACACGGGCACTCTGGTGCCCTCCACAAACCAAGGACGAAGGTCAGTAGGTGAGTAACCCGCGCACTCAGCGAAATACTCGTCTGCGCGCTGGTCGATGCGGTCAGCCAAGACAGCCGGATCGCGCTCGGGATCGGATCTCACACCCAGCATGGTGAGATCCTCCAGCTCCCATATCTCCCGCATCAGCGAATCCCCAGCCACGCCAGCGATGCTGGGAATCACCTCGTAGAGCCGTGAAAGGTCCCCCCTGGCCAGGCCGGGCACCGCGAGCCAGGCCTGCGACAGATGCATGGCCAGCTCACTGATGTTCCACTGGCCCACCGCAGGAGCCGCCGGGTCACGGACAGACCGCAGCAACGCCGTGACCCGCTCAACCTCTTCGCGCAGTGCATCTTGGCTCTGCTGCCAGTCCGTCACCGTTGCCTGAATGACCACACCAGCCCCTCTGCTCGTCGCTACCCGCTTGCGTACCGACCGTAACGACGAATCCGGGGCCGGGGACAGCCGCTACATGGCGGATCCTTGTGAGAGCCAACCGGCCGACTTTCTAGATTCTTGCTCGGTGACGTCCGCCGGTGGTGATAGAGGCGCGGGCGCAGGTACGCAGCGCGCTGGCGAGATCGTGATGAATATCGACGATCTCGCTCAACTCATTGATTTCTGGCCGAGTCAGGGCGTCCGAGCGCGAATCGATCACCATCGCGAGGTGACCGTCGATGTCATAGGAATCGAGGATGTCCAGCGCAGCGTGCAGGCCGGTGGAGTCGAGGACTGCGACGGCGGACAGATCAATGACGAGGTGCGCTCGGCCTTCATGCACCGCTTCGATCAGCCTGCTGGCCAGAGCCGGCGCCGTGATCAGATCGACCGTGCCGGTAACGCGGCACAGCGCCGTGTCGGATTGCGGGCAACTCACCGTTGCGAGAACCATGGGCGCGTTGAGCGGTAGTGCAGGGGTGATGGTGTCAAGCTGATCGACCATCACGGGTGCCACAGACACTGGTGTCACTGTCGAACTCCTCCCCGAGTCGTCACAGACGAGATCCGACCGTACACGCTGTGCAATCGTCGTCAACCCGATGTCAAGCATGCTTGACCCGAGGATATGTCTGTTTTGTCCGGAAGTGGAGGGGCTTGACCAATTTGAGCTGGAGTAGCCTTGCGCGGGGTGTAAACTTTACGCACAAGGACGAGCACGCTCCGTAAGCAGGGTGGGTGAAGTGGATCGATGGATTCCGCACTCGATATCGCTGTGCATCGTCATGAGCAGGTGGTCGTCGTCCACCCGCGTGGGCTGCTCACGGTTCGCACCGCGGCCGAGCTACGCAAGGTGCTGGCGAAGGAACTAACCGCGCACAGCCGCGTCGTGGTGGATCTCGACGGGCTGCGGGTGGGCCGAGAGTCCAGCGTCACGGTCTTCCCGGCGGTACTGACCCAATGCGGCGGCTGGCCGTCGGCGAAGCTCGCGCTGTGCCGGCCGGACGACGCGATGGTTCAGGCCCTGACAGCTCGCGGGGTGTCGGCCCTGGTACCGGTGTATCACCTGCGGCTGGAGGCCGAAGCCGCCATTGATGAGCGACCACCGGTAGTCCGGATCCGCCTCCATCTGCCGTTCGACACCGGATCCGCCGCGTCGGCCCGCCGGCTGGTCCGCGAAATATGCCCGAAGTGGCAGGTGGACGATGGGTCGGCGGATACCGCCGAGTTCGTCGCCGGTGAGCTGGTGTCCAACGCGGTGGAACATGCCTGCACCGGTGTCTGGCTGACGCTGGAGCGCGGTCCGCGCGGCTTGCGGGTGTCTGTGCGGGATGGTTCCCCGGTGGGGTTCCCCGGGCCCGTGCAGCGCTCCACCGATGCGCTCGGGCGGGTCCGTGGCCGGGGCCTGGAATTGGTGGAAAGCCTCACCACGGCGTGGGGTGTAGATGTCCAGCCCGACGGCAACACGGTGTGGGCGGAGATCGGCAGGTAGCTGGAGCTTGCGCAACACCTCGGCGACTGAGACAGTGCGCGGCTAACGGGACGTCGCCGAGCCGCTCCTCATTTGTGCGGACCGAGAAGTCCCTCCCCGGCCCGCCTGGCGTTGCCAAGCCTGCCGCCAGGCGGGTCTTTTTTTGCACAGCTACGCCGCTCGCCGCGCAGGTGCCGACGACGCGGCGACCGCGTCCAGGGCTAAGCCACGGGTCTCGACGCCACCCCCGCGGCCCCACAGCAGTGCGGCGATGGCGCCGACGGCGAAGAACACCGCGAGAATGGCGAACGCGGAGAGCAGCCCTAGCCCGGCCACGGCATAAGACAGACCCACAACTCCGACCATCCCGCCCAGCCGGCCTGCCGCCACCGACAGCCCGACGCCGGTGGCCCGCAGCTGGGTCGGGAACAGCTCGCTGAAGGTGGTGTAGGCGGATATCCACGAACAGGTCGCGGAGAAGACGCACAGCGTGAAGGCGGCCAAGGTGGCGACCGGGAAGCACCGAAACGCTGGCCGCCCCGTATGACAGCCGAGTTATCGTCGTCCGGCCGAGCCGATCGATCAGAGCCGCGACAGTGCACCCGCCGGCCAGCGCGCCGAGATTGCCGATCAGGTAGAACAACGGTACGGCCGCGGAAGACACGTTGACCTGCGCGGGAACCAGCACATACGCCGACAGGAAGGTGAACAGCCCGTAGTAGGCCGCGCTGCCGGAGAACTCCAGCACCATCCCGTACGCCAACCGCGGGCGCCAGTGCCTCCATAGTTCACCTATGTGCAAGGTCAGCGAGCGGCGGTGGGGGGTGCCGACCAGGTCGCTGCCGTCGTCGGCAAGACCGCTGATCGCGGTGATGATCGCGTCGGCGTCGGCGTGGCGGCCCTGGGATGCCAGCCACCGAGGCGATTCCGGGATGGCGCGGCGGGCGATCAGCGCGTAGATCGCGGCGACGGCGCCAGCGAGCAGGGCCAGCCGCCACGCGGACCAGGTGAAGCCGCCGAGTGCCAGCCGGCCGGCTACTAAACTGTTGAGGAAGAAGATGCCGATCAGGCCAGCCGCAATACCGCCGATGGACCAGAAGTTCAGGGTGGCGGCAGTGGCGGCGCCACGGCGGCGGGTGGGCATGTACTCGGCGATCGCCGAGGTGACGGCGGAATATTCACCACCGACGCCCAGCGCGGTGATGAACCGGTAGACCAGGAATACCCCGAGCGTCGGAGACAGCGCGCTGATGACCGTCGCGACCGAGTACATCACCAGCGTCGCGACGAACAGCCGCTTGCGGCCGAACCGGTCGGCCAGCCAGCCGAACGCGGTCGCACCGGTCATCAGCCCGGCAAACCACACCACCCAGATCAGCGACACCGCCCAGGGTGCGATCGCACCGTCAGTGCCGAGCACTCCGAAATCGTTCGCTAATGGAGTGAGTACGCTACCGATGATCTGAACTTCGAAGGAGTCCAGCGCCCAGCCGATTCCCAGCGCGAGCAAGATGCGATTGTGTATCGGTCGCCAGGCGGCACGATCTAGGCGAGTACGCGTGATAAGCAGCTCACTGGCCATCCGGCGGGGCGGAGAGCCGCTTGCGCTGCTCATCCAGCTGCCAGTCCGCAGGCTCAGGCCAGGTCAGAGCCATCTCTGCCAATTGTTCGACGAGAATCCGGGTGACCGCCCAATTGCGGTACCACTTATGGTCGGCCGGTACGATATACCACGGCGCGACCTCGGTATTGCATTTCTTGAGCGCCTCGGTGTACGCCTGTTGGTAATCGTCCCAATAGGCGCGCTGATCGACGTCGGCAGGATCGTATTTCCAGTGCTTCGTCGGGTCATCCAGCCGGGCGATCAGCCGCTTCCGCTGCTCGTCCTTTGAGATGTGCAGGAAACATTTAACAATCCTGGTGCCGGCCGCGACCAGCTTGTTCTCGAAGCGGTTGATGACGCCGTAACGGCGCGACCATATTTCGGGTGGCACCAGTTGCTGCACCCGAACCACCAAGACATCCTCGTAATGCGAACGGTCGAAGACGCCGATGACACCAGGCGGTGGTAGCTGCCGCTTGACCCGCCACAGGAAGTGGTGTTCGCCCTCTTCGGGCGTCGGCTTGGCGAATGCGTGATAGCGCACCCCCATCGGGTTGGTCAAGCCCAGTACGTGCTTGACGGTGCCCCCTTTGCCGGCGGTGTCCATGCCCTGCAGCACGAGCAGCAGGCTCCGTCTGCCACCGGTACGACCTTCGGCGTAGAGCTTCTCTTGTAGATCGGCCAGCGGCTGCTGCAGGTGCTTCAGCGCCCTCTTGGCGTCCGCTTTGCCCGAGCCGGCGAAGCCCGGTGTTGCCTGCGGGGCCATGTCCCTGAGGGTCACCGGGCCTGCGGGGAGGCGCAGCAGGTCGCTCACTCGGCGCGGGCACGGAGTTTTCACCACATTCCGGTCACCCAACAGCGAGAACTCCTCTCCCTTAGCTGATCGCTCACCGGTTCAGTGAGAATGCTTCTAGGCCGACAGGCGCACCACTCAGCCGGCTTAGCGCACCTCTCCGGCCGGCCTGGAGTGGCGAAGGTCGGATCCCGTGGTTAACCTAGCCGCCGTCCGTGGCCCACCGACATACGGAGATCATGACCGCGCCGCAGTCGCCTCGTAGCTCAGACATCACCCCACGCGCGACCGACCTCAAATTGAGTCGCGTGGCCGCCGCTGGCCTGGCCGCGGTGACCACCGCGCTGCTCGGCTCCCGGCTCGGCGCGGAGGGCACCCTCATCGGGGCCGCCGGGGCAAGCGTGATCACCACCGTAGCCACCTCGGTCTACCAGGCTTCCCTGGAACGCAGCCGGGAAAGTGTGCGGTCTCTGGCTCATCGCGCCCGGTCAGCGCACCCCGCGGCGGTAGACACCCTCCCGGCTGAAGACAGGCCGCCGGCCGGCAAGCGGCTCGATGACAACGCTGAGCGACCCTCGAACCACGCCCGGCGGTCCGCCACTTGGCGCTGGGCTGGGGTCGTTATCGCAGCCATTGGCGGCTTCGCGCTGGCCATGCTGATGATCACAGGATTCGAGTGGGCCAGCGGCCAGACTGTCGGCGGTAACGGCAAGGGCACGACCATCGGGCACGTGGTCAACGACCAGTCCGGACCGCAGCACCCTACTGCCCCACCGGCGGGACCGGCATCCGAAACCCCGACCGGAACGCCCAGCGAGACCTCTGAGCCGTCCGCCACGACTACCACGGCACCCGACGGGCGCAGCGTTGAGCAAAGCCCTGCCAAGACCCCCTCTACTGGGCCATTGCCTAGCGAGACACCGGCGCCGCCCCTGCTACCCCCACTTCCCCGAATCGGGGACTGAACGCACAAATGCGGCTGAAACAATGTTACCCACGGATTCAATACAGTGAGACGCTCCCGTCACGTACCGGAGTCCTCACGACTCGATGGTAAGGCCGCGAAGTAGAAGGACTTTCGAGAGGCCGGCCGAAAGCCAATAATCGTAAGCCGTTTCACTCGAACGTGGGCTATGCTCTCCCTCGTGGCGATGCCGGGCGAACCGGTCAACGCGTCGACTGCTGCTGACGAGAGATTGCGTCGGATTGAGTCCATGAGCGACGCGGCGCTGGCTCACGTCGACGTTGAGGCGCTCTTGGCCGAGCTTCTCGACCGGGTGCGCGATCTCCTTGGCGTCGACACCGCTACCGTGTTGCTGCTCGACCCCTCCTCCGACGAGCTCGTGGTAACAGTTGCCCTCGGCATCGAAGCGTCAGTTCGTCAGGGAATTCGTATTCCGATGGGCAAGGGTTTCGCCGGTCGCGTCGCGACAGAGCAGCAACCGGTGATCATTGAGCAGGTCGATCCGACCAACGTGCTGTACTCGCTCTTCGCCGAGCATGGAATCTGCTCCCTGCTCGGAGTCCCCTTGCTCAGCAGTGGCACGGTCATCGGTGTGGTGCGTGTCGGGACACTCGTCCCCCACCGGTTCAGCGACGACGACGTCAGACTGCTGCAGATCGCAGCCGAACGGATCGTCTTCGCCACCCAGTCGCGGCGCATTGAGGTCGAACGGGCCGCGGCCGCAGTGTTTCAGCGCAGCCTGTTACCAGCACGGCTACCTGTAGTGCCGGGGCTCGAACTGGCGACCCACTACATTCCGGCGGGCCGCGGCGGGGTCGGCGGCGACTGGTATGACGTCTTCACACTTCCTTCCGGCTGGTGGTGCATTGTGATCGG
>JBHELN010000101.1:0-7216 GCA_046263115.1 Pseudonocardiaceae bacterium
CATATCCTGGGCATTTAACGTGCAGACCAGGAGCACGAAGACCCCGCCCGATGACATTCGCCGGACTCTCGACTGGCTGTCGCATAATACTCATGCGGTCAGCGATCTGGAGGATGCGGAGGTGGCCCGCCGCATGTTGGACGCCCTGACAAAAACCCACGATGGCAAGATCGCATCGGCTGGAACAATCCAGCGAAGGCGAGGAGTCATCGTCAACTCGCTGAGCCAAGCCGTCGAGCGAAAGCTCTTACACAAGAATCCCGTGGTCTCGCTATCCTGGACCGCCCCCAAGACCGTCAAAGCTCTCGACAAACGGGTGGTCCTCAATCCGACCCAGGCCAGGGTGCTGCTCGAAGCGGTGCGCTACCAGGGCCCGAGTGGTAGCGGGTTGGTCGCGTTTTTCGCCGTCATGTACTATTCCGCACTCCGACCGGGGGAGGCGCTCAACCTCCGGAAGGCCAACCTCCTGATCCCGGAGTCCGGCTGGGGGGAACTGCTGATAGACGAGTCGTGTCCGTCGGTTGGGACGGCATGGTCGGATAGCGGTAAGAGGCGAGACCAGCGACAACTGAAGCACCGGGCCAAGGGCGACACCCGCTCGGCTCCCTCTCCTCCGGAACTTACTCAGCTACTTCACGCTCACCTTGCTATGCACGGAACCGATGCCGAGGGCCGACTATTTCGAGGGGTCCGCAGCGGGCGCGCGCTGGAGGAGAGCACCTATCACCGTGTGTGGCTTAAGGCCCGCCAGGCAGCGCTGACCGCCGAGGAATACGCCTCGCCGCTCGCGCGGCGGCCTTACGACCTCCGCCACGCGGCGGTGTCGACATGGCTCAACGCAGGCGTGCCGGCCACGCAGGTCGCGGAGTGGGCAGGCCACAGTGTCGCGGTCCTGCTGCAGATCTACGCGAAGTGCCTCTCGGGGCAGGAGGAACTGGCTCGTAAGCGAATCGAGGCCAGGTTGCGTGAGGCGTAGCAGGTGCCGCACTTCGGCACGTATTCGGCACGGACAACCGTTGAGCGCTGGACTTCGCCGGAGACCACCGGACAACTCACGACGGCGCTTCGACCTCATTAGTGCAGGTCAAGGGCTGTTATGGGTGGTAGCCAAGGGTGCCCCCGGTGGGAGTCGAACCCACACTGCGGCCCTTTTAAGGGGCCTGCCTCTGCCTTTGGGCTACGGGGGCGCCCGCCAAGGGTATCCGCGTCAGAGCGGGCGGGATCAAGAAGTATGGCTCAAGATGCGGCGGTGGCGCGGCCGAAGTCGGCTTTGGGGTCGTTGATCTGGCCCAGCGCCACCACCTCCCGGCGAAACAGCAGGGCAGCGGTCCAGTCAGTCACGATGCGGACCTTGCGGTTGAACGTCGGCATCCGGCTCAGGTCGTAGGTGCGGTGCATGAACCAGGCCAGCGGGCCGGTGAGCTTGATCCCGTAGATCTCCGCTACGCCGCGGTACAGGCCCAGGCTGGCCACTGACCCGGCATAGCGGTGCTGGTAATGCCGCAAGGGGTGGCCACGGAGACAGGCGATGACGTTGTCGGCGAGCACGTTGGCCTGGCGGACCGCGTGCTGGGCTGACGGGCTGGTGGTGGCGTTCGGGTCTGTGGAGGTCAGGTCGGGGACGGCGGCGCAGTCCCCGGCGGAGAAGGCGTCCGGGCAACCCACCACCTGCAAGGTGGGCTTGCACCGCAGCCGCTGGCGGTCATCCAGCGGCAGGTCGGTTTGGCGCAGCACCGGGTTGGGCTTGACCCCAGCGGTCCAGACGATGGTGTCGGCGTCGAACTCGGTGCCGTTGTCGAGGACCACATGACCGTTTTCCATCGTGTTGACCCGGGTATCCAAAAAGATCTTGATACCACGCTGGGCCAGTCGCTTGGCGGTGTAACGGCCCAGCCCGGGGCTGACCTCGGGCATGATCCGGCCGGTGGCCTCGACCAGCACCCAACGCATGTCCGGCGGCTCGATGGTCTGGTAATAGCGGCAGGCGTAGCGGGCCATGTCCTGCAGCTCGGCGAGCACCTCGATGCCCGCGTATCCTCCGCCGATCACCACGAAACTGAGCAGCCTGCGGCGCAGCTGCACATCGATCGAAGCGTCGGCGGCCTCCAAACAGGACAACACGTGATTGCGCAGGTAGATGGCCTCGCCGATGGTCTTGAACGCGATACCGTGCTCGGCGAGCCCCGGGATGGGCAGCGTGCGAGCGATCGAGCCCGGCGCCATCACCAGCACGTCGTAACCGATCTGCTCGACGTTTCCGGCGCAGTTCTCGATGGTGGCGACGTAGTGAGCGTGCTCCACTTTGGTGACCCGGCCACATACGACCCGGCAGCGCTTGAGCACCCGGCGCAGCGGCACGACGACGTGGCGGGGTTCGATCGATCCTGCCGCGGCCTCGGGCAGAAAAGGCTGGTAAGTCATCTGCGTCTGCGGATCTACCACAGTGATCGCCGCGTCGCCCTGCCTCAGCTTGGCTTGCAGGCCCAGCGCGGTGTACATCCCCACATAACCACCGCCGACGATGAGAATGTGCGGCGACTCCCTCGGCGCAACAGCCATACCAGCAGTATCCCGATTACTGCCCCGGAGTGCCCGGTCATCACGGAGCAACGCTGCCTGCTGGCCTGATCCCGGCCAGTTCAACTGCCCGGCGCAGCACGCCGACCAGCATCATCGGGGTGAGCCGGCCGGTGAAGGTGTTCTGCTGGCTGACGTGGTAGCAGCCGAGCAGATGCAGCCCGTCGAGGGCAACCTCAGTGCCGTGCGCGAAGCGGGGCCTTGGGCTAGGCACCGCCCACCCCGCGACGCTCAGCGCGGGCAGCAGCGCCTGCCAGCCGAACGCGCCGAGTACCACCACCGCGCGCAGCGTCGGGCGCAGCAGTTGGAGCTCGCGGGTCAGCCAGGGACGGCAGGCGTCGCGTTCGGTCGGCGTGGGCTTGTTCGCCGGGGGCGCGCAGTGCACCGGGGCGGTGATCCGGGTGCGGTACAGCGTCAACCCGTCACCGCGGTGGGTGGCGATCGGCTGGTTAGCTAGGCCGACGGCGTGCATCGCGGCGAAGAGCACGTCGCCAGAGCGGTCTCCGGTAAATATCCGGCCGGTACGGTTGCCGCCGTGCGCAGCGGGCGCCAGGCCGACGATGGCCAGCGCCGCGTCAGCCGGACCGAACCCCGGCACCGGACGCCCCCAGTAAGTCTCGTCGCGGTAGGCGGCCCGCTTCTCAAGGGCGACTTTCTCCCTCCAGGCGACCAGTCGCGGGCACTCCCGACACCGGGTGACCGCCTCGTCCAGCGCCCCCAACCCCCCGCGTGTCGCGTCCTCATGCACGGTGTGTCGTGTCCTTACGGCCAGTGTGTCGCGCTCTCATGCCCAGTGTGTCGTGTTCTCATGCACGCTTGCAGTCAGCCGAGGCCCAGCGCGATGCCATCGAGGATGTCGTGTTCGCTGACCACCAGCTCGGCGATGCCGGCCCGAGCATGTAGCTCCTCGGCAAGCACCGCAACGATGAGCGCGCCGCCGGCGATCACGTCCACCCTGCCGGGGTGGATGACAGGATTGGCAGCCCGCTGCTGATGCGTTGACGCGAGCAGGTTCTCCGCCGTGCCGCGCACCTGTTCCAGCGATAGGCGCGACAGGTGGGTGCGTTCAGGGTCGTAGCCAGACAGCCGCTGGGCCACCGCGGACAGTGTCGTGACGGTGCCCGCTACCCCGACCCAGCTTCGGGCCTTGTCCACCGGCACGTCGGCGAACGCCTCGTGCAAAGTCTGGGCGGCGAACGGGCGGGCCGCGCTGATTTCATCTGGTGTTGGGGGATCCGAGCGCAGGTGGCGCTCGGTGATCCGAACGCAGCCGACGTTTACCGATCGCGCCGCCGTGACCTTCGCGCTGATGCCGTCCCAGTCACCGAGTACCACCTCGGTGGACCCGCCACCCACGTCGACCACGACGAACGGCCCGTCAGCCGGATTCAGGTCGCCCACCGCGCCGGTGAACGACAGCCGGGCCTCCTCATCTCCGGTGATCACCTCGGCGTCAGTACCGAGGGTTTGGCGGACCATGCTGAAAAAGTCTTCCCGATTGGCGGCATCCCGGGTAGCCGAAGTCGCCACCATCCGGACTCGTTGGGCATCGGAGCGCCGCGTGATGTCGGCGTAGTCGGCCAGCGCCACCCGGGTGCGCTCCACGGCGTCCGGAGCCAGCCGCCCGGTGGCGTCGACGTCCTGACCGAGCCGGACGATCCGCATCTCCCGATGCACATCGACGAGCTTGCTATCGGTCAAATCCGCCACCAGCAACCGAATCGAGTTGGTCCCGCAGTCGATCGCGGCCACCCTGACCATCTGCACCTCCACGGTTTGCCCACTCGCATCAGCGGGCCGAACGGGGTAATCAGGCACCCTATAACCCCGCTGACCCCGCTGAATGGGAGATTGATGGCGTGACGAACCAGCCGCCGCCGCTGCTGGGATTCGACCCGGTGGGGTGCGATCCGGCGCTCGGTAGGGCGCTCGGGCGGTACCGCGGTTCCGTGCCTGCGCTCGATCAACTCGCGCTGGAAGCCGGATCGGGCACGGCGCGCGGACATGGACGGGCTGGCCGACCTGCACCAACCGGTGCTGCATACCCGTGATCGGTACGGCCATCGCATCGAGGAGGTTGAGTTGGGTTACCGGACACCACAACGCGACACACCGGGCACCACAACGCGACACACCGGACGCGGGGGCTCGACACGCGGGACAGAAGAACGCGACGCGCGGGAGGGGAGGGCGCGACACGCCAACGCGTGCGGCGGAGGAGGTTAGGCGCAGGGGCCTGGGGTCCACCAGGGGCCGATCTGGGCGAGAACTTCATCGCCGAAGGGGTTCACCCCTGGACCGCGGGCTAGAGCGTGGGCGACGTGGACGTGCAGGCATTTGACGCGACCGGGCATGCCACCGGCGCTGACCTGCGTCCCCAATGGTTCCACGGCGTCGCGCTCGGCCAGGTACGACTCATGCGCGGCCCGGTAGGCGGCGGCAAGCTCCGGGTCGTTGGCCAGACGGTCGGTCATCTCACGCATCGCTCCGCTGGCCTCGATCCGCCCCACCAGCCCGGCAAGCCGTCGACAGGTCAGGTAGTAGAGCGTGGGAAACGGGGTGCCGTCGGCGAGCCGCGGCGAGGTCTGCACCACGCTGGGCAGGCCGCAGGGGCAGCGGTGCGCAACCGAGCGCAGCGCCCGCGGCGGGCGACCCAGTTGCGCCGCGACGGCGTCCCGATCAGCGCGGTCCACCGCCTCACCCATTGTTGATCGACTTCCACAGCTGGGTGTACCACGGCGGCACAGGTGACGGGACACCACCGGCGACGGCAACGGTCCCACCGGGGGGAAGCTGCACCAGGTACGGGGCTTCGCCGGGCCGCACGTACCGCAACCGTTCCCGGGCCTGCGTCTCGATGTGCTCCGGATCGGTCAGCAGCACCCGGCGGCGGTCCAGCTCGGCGATCTTGTCGGTCAGGATCTGCTGCTGCTCGTACACCGCCGACAGCTCGGCCCGCTGGCCCACATAGTTGCGCAACGGCACCGCCACGCTCAGGATCAGCACGCAGATCACCGCAGCGAGCAGCGCCGCCCGGCGCCCGGAAGTAACACCCACCGCGTAACCGATCCGTACCCCCAGCGGACGGATCGGCGCGCAGTCAGCGGGCGCACCATGGTGCCTGGTCGCGCCGGCGTCGCCCACCGCGGCCTAGCCCTCCGGTGCGAACCGGGCGAACGCCAGGTCCCCGGCGTAGCGGGCGGCGTCTCCCAGAGCTTCCTCGATGCGCAGCAGCTGGTTGTACTTCGCCACCCGTTCCGACCTCGCCGGGGCACCGCTTTTGATCTGCCCGCTACCTAGCGCCACCGCCAAGTCGGCGATCGTTGTGTCCTCGGTCTCACCGGAACGATGGCTGATCATGCAGCGGTACCCGTTGGACTGGGCGAGTGCCACCGCGTCCAACGTCTCCGACAGCGTGCCGATCTGGTTGACCTTCACCAGCAGCGCGTTGGCCACCCGACGGTTGATGCCCTCTTCCAGCCGCTCCGGATTGGTCACGAAGATATCGTCACCGACGATCTGCACCCGATCGCCGAGCTCCGCGGTCAACCGCGCCCAGCCATTCCAGTCGTCCTCAGCCAGCGGGTCCTCGATGGACACCAGCGGGTAAGTGCCGAGCAGGTCAGCGTAGTAGTTGATCATTTGCTCGGCGTTGCGGTCGCTACGCTCGAAGGAATAAACGCCGTTGGTGCAGAACTCGGTGGCGGCCACGTCCAACGCGAGTGCGATATCCCGGCCAAGGGTGTAACCGGCCTTGTCCACTGCGGTGGCGATGAGGTCCAACGCTTCGGTAGCCGCGGGAAGATCTGGCGCGAAACCTCCCTCGTCGCCGAGTCCGGTCGGCAAACCGTCGGCCTTGAGCACCGACTTCAGCGCGTGGTAGACCTCCGCACCCCAGCGCAGGGCCTCCCGAAACGAGTCCGCACCGAGCGGGGCGATCATGAATTCCTGCACATCCACCCTGGTGTCGGCATGCGCGCCACCGTTGAGGATGTTGAACATTGGCACCGGTAACACATGCGCATTGACGCCACCGATGTAGCGGAACAGCTCCAGCCCGCTGGACTCGGCGGCCGCTTTGGCCACCGCCAGCGATACCCCGAGGATCGCGTTGACTCCCAGCCGCGACTTGTCCGGCGTGCCGTCCAGATCGACCAGCTTCTGATCCACTACTCGCTGTTCGATCACTTCGATGCCGATCAGCTCGGGGCCGATCTCATCCAGCACCGCCGCGACCGCACGCTCAACGCCCTTGCCTCCGAAGCGCTCCGGATCACCATCACGCAACTCGACCGCTTCGTGCTGCCCGGTGGACGCGCCTGAGGGCACCGCGGCCCGAGCCAGCGTGCCGTCATCAAGCGCGATTTCAACTTCGACGGTGGGGTTTCCGCGCGAGTCCAGGATCTCCCGGGCTCCAACCTCCTCGATGACAGCCACAGACACTCCTCGTCAGCAGTGGGCAGCAACAGGGTAACTACGGTGGTGCATCCTTGGCCGAAGGCGCGCGCCGGTGATCGAGTGCGGTTATCGAGTGTCAGCTCTCGTGTAACAGCGCGTATCCGCGTACCGTTGGTGTGACCATGACAGCCGCCGACCGACCCCGGGACGTCGTCGAGCAGTTCCGGCTCGCCGAGTCGCT
>JBHELN010000102.1:0-3628 GCA_046263115.1 Pseudonocardiaceae bacterium
ACTTCCTGCTGGTGCTCTACTCGGTGGCCCTCGCCACTGTTTTTTCGCTGGTGCTGGCCTTGGTGCTGCACACAAACCAGCTCACTCCCCCGTCCTGGCGCCGCACCCTGCAGGTGGGCAGCCGTGAGACGTCGCTGCTGCTCGCATCAGCCGCACTGACAATCCCATCACTGGCGCTGTTCGGCCTGCTGCAACCGCTGCTCGGTCTCGGAGTCACGCCCAGCATCGTCGCGCTCACCCTGTATGCGATCTACCCGGTTCTGCGCAACACCGTGGCCGGGCTGTCCTCGGTGGACCCGGCGGTGCTCGACGCCGCACGGGGCGTCGGGATGGGCCCAGTCCGCCGGATCTTCCGGGTGCAGCTGCCGCTGGCCTGGCCAGTGATCATCTCTGGGATCCGGGTCGCGGTGCTGATCGTAATTTCGATCGCCGTGGTTGCAGCCATCATCGACGGTCCCGGCTTCGGCAGACCATTGCAAGACGGCTTGGCCCGGCTCGGCGCCGTCAACTCGTTCAACGAGGTCATCAGCGGCACGCTGGGATGCCTCGTAGTGGCCGCCGGCTACGAGATCATCTTCGCGGTCATCCGGCTGCTCACTACCCCGAGGGGACTCCGTGTCTGAGACCGTGCCGTCTCCGACCACCCCAACCAACCGGGGCGGTCCACGGCCGATGATCGTCCTGGAGGGCGTCAGCAAGACCTATCCGAAGCAGCCAAGGCCCGCCGTCGCCGGGCTGAACCTGGAAATCCCCGAGGGCGCCATCGTGACGCTTATCGGGCCGTCCGGGTGTGGCAAGACGACCATCCTGAAGATGATGAACCGGCTGATCGAACCGACCACCGGACGCATCCTGCTTGACGGCGAGGATGTCACCGACGTCAACGCCAACAGACTGCGCAGGCGGATCGGCTACGTGATCCAGCAGGTGGGATTGTTTCCGCACCTCACCATCGCCGACAACATCGCGGTGGTACCGAAGATGCTCGGCTGGGACAAGGGCCGTATCACCAGGCGCGTCGACGATCTGCTGCACCTGGTGGGGCTGGAGCCCGCCGATTTCCGGGACAGGTATCCGCGGCAGCTCTCCGGCGGGCAGCAGCAGCGCGTCGGGGTAGCGCGAGGTCTGGCCGCCGACCCCCCGGTGATGTTGATGGACGAGCCTTTCGGAGCCATCGACCCGATCACCCGGGAACGGCTGCAGGATGAGTTCCTCGACGTACAGCGCCAGGTCGCCAAGACCATCTGCTTCGTTACCCACGATCTGTCTGAGGCCGTGAAACTGGGTGATCGGATCGCCGTGTTCGCCACCGGCGGTCGGCTGGCGCAATACGACACCCCGAGTGAGGTGCTCGCGCATCCGGCGGACGACTTCGTCGCCGAATTCGTCGGTAGCGGCGCCGCCGTCCGCCGGTTGTCGCTGCTGGAGATCAGCCGGCTCGCGTTGGAAGAGGTGATGAGCTCCACCGGTGGGATTCCTGCAAACGGCGGTCCGGTGGTGGCGGTGGACGACGTGGGCCGTCCGTGCGCCTGGCAGCACCTACCCGGATATGCACAGCTGCCGCCGCTGGTAACGGTGCCGTTGTCCGGCACTGTCTACGACGCCGTCGACGTCATGCTCGACGCCCGCTCTCCGGTGATCGTGGTCGTCGATGACGAGGGAAAACCGCGCGGCGCGCTGCGCTGGGACTCCCTGGTAAGCGACTTGCAAACCAAGGGGCCGCGGCAATGACCGCCGACGTGCTTACGACCGCAGCGGCACCCGCCCGCGCAGGCTGGACCTGGCGAAACCGTGACCTGCTCGCCACGCCCTTCATCGTCGTCGTCGGGCTTGCCTTGGTGCTGCTCTACACGGCCCATCGGCAGCTGGACAGCGTCGAGCAGCGAGCGCTGGATCCCTCCTACCTGTGGGCGAAATTCATCCAGCACATCTGGCTCGCGGGTGCGTCCACCGCGCTGGTGATCGCCATCGCGCTTCCGCTCGGGATCGCGCTGAGCCGACCAGTCATGGATCGGATCCGTACCGGCACACTCGCGTTCGGTGGCTTCATGCAGGCGCTACCGCCCTACGGTGTGATCATCCTGCTGGCCTTCCTGTTGAAGTTCGGCACCACAACGGCGATCATCGCTTTGGCGCTGTCTTCGGTGCTCCCGGTGCTCACCAACACTGTGGTCGGGCTACGGCAGGTGGACCCGGCACTCATCGAGGCGGCTCGCGGCATGGGGATGTCGGCGTGGCAAACCCTGTTGCACCTCGAGATCCCGCTCGCGGTGCCGGTCATGGTGGCGGGCATCCGGGTGGCGCTGGTGCTCAACGTCGGCACCGCTACGCTCGCCACCTTCATCGGCGCGGGCGGTCTCGGCGAGCCGATCAGCAGCATGCTGCTCCTCGGCCGGCCACAGGCGGCGTTCGTCGCCTCGGTCATCGTGGCGGCACTGGGGCTGCTCATCGACTGGCTGGCAGGTGTCGCCGAACGGCTCGTGAGCGGCCGGATCGGGTGAGCGCTGTGCATACCGGGCGTTACCGGAGTCACGTGGACAAGCGGAGAGGAGGAAGTACATGCGATCGATATTCACGTTCGGCCGCCGACGCCTCACCGTCTTGATAGCTTTGCTGGCGGTGTCCGCGCTGCTAGCTGGATGCGGCGGGCTGAGCAGCAGCGGTCCCTCAGCGAAGGCCGGTAGCCTCGCCCAGCAGGTCAACCTCGAGGGCAAGTCCTACACCGTGGGCGGTAAGAACTTCGACGAGCAGCTGGTGCTGTGCGAGATCGCCGTGGCCGCCTTGGAATCGGTCAACGCCAAGGTCACCGACCGATGCAATCTTGGCGGCACCGATGCAACGCGCCAGGCGCTTCTCGGCGGTGATATCGACCTGTACTGGGAGTACACCGGCACCGCGTGGGTCTCCTTCCTGCACCAGCAGCCGATCCAGGACAGCAAGGCGCAGTACGAGGCGGTCAGGCAACGGGACCTGACCCAGAACAACATCGTCTGGGTCCAGCCGACCCCGTTCAACAACACCTATGCCTTCGCGGTCAAAAACGGGCGGGCTCAGCAACTCGGGCTACGGACGCTGTCCGATATGGCCGCATATCTCCACTCCGGCGAGCCCGGCAACGTGTGCATCGAGACTGAGTACCAGAACCGGGACGACGGATTCGTGGGCCTACAGCGGACCTACGGCTTCCAGGTCCCGCCGGATCGAGTGCGGGTGCTGCAGACCGGTGCCATTTACCAGGCCACCGCCGACCAGAAGGAATGCCTGTTTGGAGAGGTGTTCACCACCGATGGTCGCATACCACAACTGGGCCTGACGGTGCTGCAGGACGACAAGCTCTACCACCCGCTGTACAACGCGGCGCCCACCATGCGGAGGGACGTTTACGACCGCGACCCGAACATCGCCAAGGCGTTCGCCCCGATCTCCGCGGCCCTGACCAATGAGGTGATGGCGGAGCTGAACCGGCAGAAATCCGCGCAGTGCAAGCCGCAACGGCAGGTTGCGCGTGACTGGCTCGCACAGCAGGGCTTCATCGGCTGAGGGAAACGCAACTGAGGTCGGCTCGGCCGTTGATGCCGAGTTTGTGATAGGTCGCCGTGAGATGCACCTCGACGGTGTTCGTGGTGAT
>JBHELN010000103.1:0-4677 GCA_046263115.1 Pseudonocardiaceae bacterium
TGATTCGGTCGGTGTCGGCGCTACCCTGACCGTCCGCGGTCCGCGCAACGCCTTCCCCTACGCGCCTGCGGCCGGGTACCTGTTCCTCGCCGGCGGAATCGGCGTCACGCCGATCCTGCCGATGGTCAAGCAGGCGGCGGCCGACGGTGCACCATGGCAGCTCATCTACACCGGGCGTTCGCGGGCGTCGATGCCGTTTCTTGACGAGCTCAGCGAGTTAGACCCAGACCGTATCCGGATCCGACCGTACGACCAGTACGGCTTCCCGGCCGGTGCCGAGCTGCTGGAGTCCGCACCGCCCGGCGCCACCGTGTACTGCTGCGGCCCCGCCCCCATGATCGCCGGGGTCCGCCGGGCCTTCCCGGCCAGCGCAGCGGCGGCGTTGCAGTTCGAACGGTTCTGTGCACCGCCCGTGCTGGACGGCGTACCTTTCGAGATTGCACTGCAGCGCAGCAACCGCGTGCTCACCGTGCCCGCCGACGTCTCCGCGCTCGACATCGTCCGGCAGGCACAGCCCGGCGTGGCGTACTCCTGCCGGCAGGGCTTCTGCGGAACCTGCCGAACCCGGGTGCTGTCCGGCGATGTCGAGCACCGTGACCGGGTGCTGACCGTTCACGAACGCGCGGACACCATGACCATCTGTGTGTCCCGAAGCCGGGGCGGCCGGATCGTGCTGGACATCTAGAGACCGTTAGCGAACGCTGACCAGGTCCACCACGAAGACGAGCGTCTCGCCAGGCTTGATCGCAGTGCCCGCGCCACGGTCGCCGTACCCCAGATGCGGCGGGATGGTGAGCCGGCGGCGACCGCCCACCCGCATGCCGACGATCCCGTCATCCCAGCCCTTGATCACCCGGCCGGTGCCGAGCCGGAATTCCAGCGGGGATCCGCGATCCCAGGACGCGTCGAACTGCCGTCCGGTGGAGTGCGCGACGCCGACGTAGTGCGCCCTGATCTGCGATCCCACGATGGCCTCAGGCCCGTCACCGATCACCTGATCCTCGATCAACAATTCAGTCGGCGCCGGCCCCTCGGGTACGTCCACAGTGGGGCGCGTCAGCTCGCTCACGTCGTCATCCTCCTCGTCTCCCGCCGTGTTCGACGGACCACCTATCCTTGCAGCCTCTAGCGCCGCGCCCGCGCCCGCAGGTCTTGTGGATCCTCGTGCCCCTTATTCACTGGTGGGCTGAATCGTGACACTTGCGGCTGAGTGCGTAGAGTTTTGGCATGGCGCATGTGCGGCTCGGCACCCGCTCCAGCCCGATGGCACTACACCAGGCTGAGCAGGTCGCCGCCGCCTTGGAGACGCTGGATCCCACGGTTACGACAGAGCTGATCAAGGTCACGACTAGTGGTGACCAGTGGATGGGCGACCTGGCGAAGCTGGGCGGCAAGGGCGCCTTCGTCCGCGAGATCGACCGGAGTCTCCTCCAGGGCTCAGTCGATCTCGCTGTGCACTGCCTCAAAGACATCCCGGGCGACGTGCCGGACCCCCAGGGCCTGAACTTCGCAGCGTACCTGCCCCGAGAGAACATCCAGGACGCGGTGATCTCGCGTAGCGGTGCGCCACTGACCGAACTAACTGAGGGCGCTGTCGTCGGCACCAGCGCGGTACGCCGCGCCGCTCAACTGCGCCTGCATTACCCGCATGTGCAGATCAAACCGTTACGCGGCAATGTCAACACTCGTCTGATGCGCTTGGACGAAGGGCACTTCGATGCGATCGTGGCCGCGGTGGCCGGCCTGCACCGGGTCGGCGAAGCCGACCGGATCACCGAGGTCCTGCCGCTGGGGATGATGTGCCCGGCCGTCGGTGCCGGAATCATCGCGTTGCGGTGCCGCACCGCAGATGTCGAGATCCGTGCACTGACCGCTCAGCTCAACGACGCCGAGACCGACCGGCACGCCACCGCTGAGCGCGCCATGCTGCATGCCCTGCAAGGCCACTGCAATTCACCCATTGCCGGCTTCGCCAGCACGGAGGCCAGCGGCAAGCTGACGTTGCGCGGGAAGGTTTTCTCCCTCGACGGCAGCCAGTGGCTCGACTCCCACCACTGGGGCGTGCCCGAGGACCCCGCGGCGCTGGGTTACTTCGTCGGCGCTGATCTTCTGCGCCAGGGCGCTCGAGCAATCATCGACTCCATCGGGCACTAACGCGAGGCCGCCAAGGCTTGGATAATGCCCTCGAGGACGGCAGGATCTTCGATCGTGGGTGGGACGGTGTATTCCTGACCGTCAGCGATGCGGCGCATGGTAGCGCGCAGAATCTTGCCGGAACGGGTCTTCGGCAACCGCGCGACAACCTCCATGCGCTTGAATGCGGCCACGGGGCCGACCTGATCGCGGACCATCCGCACGAGTTCGGCTTGGAGTTGACTGGCTTTGCGGTCGGCGCCGGCCTTGAGCACCACAAGCCCGATAGGCACCTGGCCTTTGATTTCGTCTCGCACACCGACCACGGCGCACTCTGCGACATCTGGATGCGAGGCGATGACCTCCTCGATCACCCCGGTGGACAGGCGGTGACCCGACACGTTGATGACATCGTCGGTGCGACCCATGACGAACAGGTAACCGTCAGCGTCGAAGTGCCCACCGTCACCGGTGAGGTAGTAACCGTCGTGTGCTGACAGGTAGGTCTCGACGTATCGATCGTCGGCCTGCCAGAGCGTCGGCAGTGCACCCGTCGGCAGCGGCAGCTTGACCGTCACCGCACCGTCGCGGTTCGCCGGTAGCTGCCCACCATCGTCGCCGAGGATCCGCACGTCCCAACCGGGCACCGGCTTGGTAGGAGACCCAGGCTTGATCGGTAGTGGCTGGATGCCCATGCAGTTCGCCGCAATCGCCCAACCGGTTTCAGTCTGCCACCAGTGATCAACGACCGGGACCGTCAACAGGTCAGCGGCCCAGTGGTAGGTGTCCGGGTCAAGCCGCTCGCCGGCCAGGAACAGGTAGCGCAGCGTCGACAGGTCGTGTCGGCTGCAGTGTTCCCCGTACGGATCTTCCTTCTTGATCGCCCGTATCGCGGTCGGCGCAGTGAACAGCGTTTTGATCCGGTGCTCGGCGATCATCCGCCAGAACGCGCCCGGATCCGGGGTGCCGACCGGCTTTCCTTCGTACAACACGGTGGTGGCCCCGGTCAGCAGCGGGGCGTAGACGATGTAGGAATGGCCGACGACCCAGCCAATGTCCGATGCCGCCCAATACACCTCGCCGGGGCCGGTGTCGTAAATGTTGGTCATCGACCAGCGCAACGCGACGGCATGGCCGCCGTTGTCTCGCACCACGCCCTTGGGTTGGGCGGTGGTCCCGGACGTGTACAGGATGTACAACGGATCGGTAGCCGCGACCGGAACGCAGCCAACGGGTTCGGCGTCCGCGACCGCGCTGTTCCAGTCGACGTCCCGGCCGGTGACCAATTCGGCCTTGGCCTGCGATCTTTGAGCAACGATGCAGAACTGCGGCTTGTGCCGGGCAAGCTCCAGGGCATGATTGATCAGCGGGGCGTACTCGACAACACGGCCACCTTCGACTCCGCAGGACCCGAACACGATTGCCTTCGGCTGCGCGTGGTCAATGCGGCTGGCCAGTTCAGCGGCCGCGAACCCACCGAAGACCACGGAATGGATCGCGCCGAGACGCGCGCAGGCCAGCATCGCGATCACCGCCTGGGGCACCATCGGCATGGTGATCACGACGCGGTCGCCCTTGCCAACGCCACGGGCGGCCAAAGCCCCAGCGAACCGGGCAACTTCCGCCCGCAGCTCGCGATAGGTGAAGCGCTGGACCGTAGAGGTAACTGGCGAGTCGTAAATGAGCGCGACCTGGTCGGCGCGACCGCCGTCCGCGTGCCGATCGACCGCGTTATGGCAGGTATTGAGCACTCCGCCCGAAAACCACCGGTAGAACGGCGCACGGGAACTGTCCAGCACCTGCTCCGCAGGCTTGATCCACTCAATGTCGCGCGCCGCCTCTGCCCAGAAACCGGCAGGATCGGTCAGGCTACGGCGATAGATAGTCTCACTAACAGTGGCCATGGTAAGAGAAGTACAGGCAAGCGTGAACCATGTCACCCCGGTTCCGGGCCGCGGTAGGGCGTTGCCGGTGAGGTGGCCTAACCTGCTGGTTCGCGCACAGATCCTCGCCAGCGGCACCAGTCGGCGGATTTTGGGCATCACCGGAGCGCCCGGCGCGGGCAAGTCAACGCTGGCGCGGCGGCTGGTCGACGCACTGAGTGGCACCGCGGTGCTGGTCGGGATGGATGGGTATCACCTGGCCCAGGCGGAGCTGGAACGGTTGGGCCGCGCCGAGCGCAAGGGCGCCCCGGACACCTTCGACGCCGCCGGCTACGTCGCGCTGCTGCGCCGGCTGCGCGCACCGGACGCCAGCACCGTCTACGCCCCGGAGTTCCGGCGCGCGATCGAGGAGCCGGTCGCGGGCGCTGTGGCGGTACCGCCCGGCGTCCCGCTTGTCGTCACGGAGGGCAATTACCTGCTGCTCGATACCACGCCGTGGTCGGCGATCCGCGGGTTGCTGGACGAGGTGTGGTTCCTCGCGCCTGACGAGGAAACCCGTCGCGGGTGGCTCACCGCCCGGCACTGCCGGTACGGGCGCACCGTGGCACAAGCGGCCGCGCGCACCTCCGGTAGCGACGAGCGCAACGCTCGCCTGATCGCG